>JAQULQ010000001.1 GCA_028718505.1 Candidatus Colwelliibacteriota bacterium
AGCGCCAGATTTGAGTTTCAAGGGTAGACACCATCTTCTCATACGCTAACTCACCCCGTAGATGTCTGGATATATATCGGAACTCAAGCCCCAGTTCTTCAAGCCGTTTCCAGCTTATCCTTTTTCTGCGCAGGCCCTTAACCTCCTGTACCATACCTTCTTTTAACCGCCTTTCCAGACGGTTCTTAATCCGCCTTTTTAGTTCATTAACCGGAGGCAGAAGGCCGATTTTTAGCAGGTCATAATGGGATCGCTCCAGATTCTTCAGCTGGATCTCGGGTATAGGGCTGTGGGTAGTGACAATGATCTCGATAGCTCTGATAACGCGATACCGGTTGTGCTGGTCAATACGTTTGGCTGTATGGGCGTCCAGGGCTTTTAGGCGATTCAACAGAGCCTGATCGTCCAGCTCGCCCAATTCCCGGCGCAACCGGCGGTTGGGCGGGACTTCCGGGATTTCTATGTCATGCAGAAGCACATCTACATAGAAACCTGAACCGCCCTCAACGACCGGCAGTTTGCCTCTTTTAATCACCCCGTCGATCGCCTTGCCGGCTTTCTTTCTGAATTCTTGCACCGTGAAGTGCTTTCTGGGGGAGATCATATCAGTCATATGGTGGGGAATATCTTGGTAAACAAAACGACGTTTGATGCCTATACGCCGCCATGCCCCTGGCACCTTACCCGAAGTCAGATTGAGTCCTCGGTAGATTTGTCTAGAGTCAGCCGAGACGATCTCGCCATTGAACTTTAACGCTAGTTCAACGGCCAACTCGGACTTTCCAGACGCATTAGGCCCGACAATTACAACCACCTTCGGTTTTCTTTCAACCTGGCCGGCCATAGACTTATTTTTTCTTATTTATTTCTTCCTGAAGTGATTGGATAAATGCCGAAAGATTTTTTGCTCCCAGATTTCCCTTACCTCTTTTTCTAACAGCTACTGTACCCGTCCTTTGTTCTGTTTCTCCGGTTATTAGGAGATAGGGTATTCTTTGGGTTTCTCCCTCCCTGATCCTCTTGCCTAAAGTTTCATCCGGTTCCGTTAATTGGGCTCTTATGCCGGCATTGATTAGGGATTTATATACACCAGCTGCGTATTTATGGGATTTTCGACTGACGGCTATAACTTGCACCTGGATGGGGGAAAGCCAAATTGGAAAAGCGCCACTGGTGTGCTCGATAAGGATCGAGATAAACCTCTCAATAGAGCCCATAATGGCTGCGTGGATCATTACCAGCCTCTCGCGCTTTCCCTTTTCATCAATGCAAAAAATATCGAATCTTTCCGGCAGATTCATATCCAGCTGAATAGTAGCCACCTGTCTTTCTCTTCCTAGAGAGTCTCGGGCCAGAAAATCTATCTTAGGGCCGTAGAAAGCCGCTTCTCCCGGCACAAATTGAGCTTTCGCCTTACGTTTTCGGGCGATCTCCTTAAGGATCTTCTCAGCTTTCTGCCACTTGGGCTTGGTTCCCAAATAGGCGCCGAAGTTCTTGGGATCGTGGCCGGATATGCGCACCTCTAGGCCAGCGAAGCCCACCCCCTTGTAAAAAGCATCCACGATATCCCAGATCTTAAAAAACTCCTCTTTAACTTGGGATTCTCGGCAGAAAACGTGGGCATCGTCCTGCGTGAAAGACCTTGCCCGCGCGATACCCGACAATTCGCCGGTCTGTTCATCTCGGTAGCAGGTAGTGGTGTTGGCGTATCTGACGGGCAGATCGCGATAACTTAACTGTTTGCGTTGGAGTATCTGAATATGATGAGGACAGTTCATGGGTTTCATAACAAAATTGTGCCCCTCTCGGCTTTGGACGTGGAAAAGCTCATCCGAGAACTTATCCCAGTGTCCCGATACTTCGTAGAGCTCTTTTTTTGTAATGTGGGGTATTTCGACACGTTCGTAGCCATGGGCTCGGCGCAGGGACCAGACAAACTCATCCAGCAGAAAGCGCATCTGTGTACCCATCGGCGTCCAAAGAGGCAGACCCGAGCCGACCAGCTCTGAGAAAACAAAAAGATCCAACTTGGGTCCTAAGATCCGGTGGTCCCTCTTTTCTGCTTCTTCTCGTTGTGTAAGGTACGCGTCCAGCTCTTTCTTAGTGCCGAAAGCCAAACCATATACTCTCTGAAGCTGGGAGTTTTTTTCACTGCCCCTCCAGTAAGCTCCAGCAACACGATCGAGTTTGAAAGCGAAAGTATCAATTTCACCAGTACTCCTTATGTGCCCTCCCCGGCAGAGATCTTTAAATATCTCATTGGTTTGCCCCGAAGTTTGTCGAAGGGTGGTGTAGATGGATAGTTGTTTTTTCTCTTTAATAAAATCTCTTATCAGCTCTAACTTGAGGGGCTGATCTTTAAAGACCCTGCGTGCTTCAGCTGGTGTCACTTTTCTGCCTAAAAATTTATATCCCTGTTTTATATATTCTCGCATTCGTCTTTCGACATCTGACAGATCTTTCGGAGTAAGACTACGGGGCAGGTCGAAATCGTAATAAAATCCGTCTTCGACAGTGGGTCCAATACCCAATTTGGCTTTAGGGAATCTTTCTAAAATCGCTGCTGCTAAAAGATGGGCCAGGGAATGCCTTATTTTTTCTATCGCAGGCGCACCATTCTGGCTGATCTTAGCCCCGTTTAAAGACTTACTTCCTTCACGTTTTGGCATATTATCTTAGCTTCTCCGTCTCGCATGGATGTCCTGCCGCTTATATTTACAGCTTTGTTAATCTCCCAAAGACTGCCTGTTCTAGCTAGTACATCCGAAAAAACAAGTACCTCTATAGTATCACCCAGATCTTCAATGGTGGCAAAAGCCATGGGTTGACCACTCTTAGTTATAATTTTTTTCACCACAGACACTACTCCGCAAACTTTAACTTCCGCTCCTTCTTTCCCGTCCTTTTTGATGCTCTTTATGGTCTTGACGGCGTCCCCGCCATTTTTCTCAAAATATTGTTTCAGGGGATGCTCCGTTACATAGAGACCAAGGAGCTCTTTTTCCCAGCCCAACTTCTCTGCCTTAGTGACCGTACGATTGGCAGGCTGAAGCTTGATCTCAAACTTGTGCACTCCGCCGAAAAGTCCCCGGCTTCCGTTACCGCTGTTGCTCTCCCCGGCTGCTCGCAATACAGAATCCACATTTTCCAAAGCCGTCGCTCTGTCTATTCCAAAAGAATCAAGCGCTCCGCTTTTGGTAAGCGACTCCAAACTTTTTTTATTCAACCCATAGGGCCTGGCACGGAGTGCCAGATCAGCCAATCCCTCAAAGGGGCCGCCCTTCAGTCGTTCCTCGACCAACCTTTCGGTCAGTGCTAAGCCGACGTTCTTGATAGCGGAAAGTCCGAAACGGATATTCGCTCCTTCTGGAGCAAAGTGTGCCACACTGTTATTTATGTCTGGCGGCAGCACCTTGATGCCCATCCTTTCTGCCTCCTGGATGAAAAAAGCAGTCCTTTCTATGTCGTTGCCAGTGTGATTGAGAATAGATGTAATGAATTCTTCCGGATAGTGGGTCTTCAGATAAGCGGTCCAATAACCAATAAGAGCGTAAGAAACTGCATGTGACCGGTTAAAACCATAGCGGGCGAAGGGTGGAAATAGGTCCCAGATCTTTTCTGCTGTCTTCTTATCAATGCCCCCCTGGATCATGCCCGTTACCAACTTCTCTTTCTGTTCATCTAAGAGTTTCTTGATTTTCTTGCCGATGGCTTTTCTAAGTGTATCTGCTTCAGGCAGGGTATAGCCCGCTAGGTCGGTGGCGATTTTCATCATCTGCTCTTGATAAACGCCGATGCCATAAGTGCTTTTTAGGATCGGTTCGAGAGAAGGATGGATATAGACAACTTTTTCTTCACCCCACTTTCTCTTGATATAGGAGGGGATTAGCTCCATCGGTCCGGGCCGGTAGAGTGCCACCAGGGCCGTCAGGTCTTCCAGCTCGGAAGGTTTGATCTCCTTCATATATCTGCGCATGCCGGAAGATTCGAACTGAAATATGCCGACAGTCTCGCCCGTCCTAAGAAACTCAAAAGTCGCCTGGTCGTTTAGGGGTATCTGCGAAACTCGGATGGTTTCATCTCGCAGTTCTTTGATCAGGCGTATGGTTTCCTGAATAATGGTCAGATTCCTGAGCCCCAATAAATCGATCTTCAAAAGCCCCAGATCTTCCACGCCGTGCATCTCGACCTGGGTGATAATAGTATTGTCGTCCTGGGGGGCACGCTGAATAGCTAAGTATTCCGTAATGGGTTTCTCGGTAACCACCGTTCCGCAGGCGTGCACGGAGGCATGGCGGGCAACACCTTCAAGATGTGAAGCCATCTGCAGAAGCTCCTTGGCTTTAGGATCGGAATCAGCTATCTGTTTTAATTCAGGGATGGTTTGGAGATAAGTTTCAATCTCGCTTTTGGGTCTTCCCTGATTGGGATTAAAGGGGATAAGTTTTGCTATCTGATCGCAGAAAGAATAGGGGAGCCCCATGGCTCTGCCAGCATCGCGAACAGCCTGCCGGGCAGCCATTGTGCCGAAAGTAATGATTTGGGCTACGTGGTCTTCCCCGTACTTCTCCCTTAAATAGCCGAATACTTCATCGCGCCTATTGTCAGCAAAGTCCAGGTCGATGTCGGGCATTTCATTTCTTTCCGGATTAAGGAACCTTTCGAAAAGCAGGCCGTATTTAAGGGGATCAACTTCAGTGATGTTCAGCAGATAAGACACCAGACTGCCGGCGGCTGAGCCCCTGCCCGGACCTACCATAATACCCCTGTCTTTTGCCCAGTTCACTAAATCCTGAACTATTAAGAAATAATCCTCGAAGCCGGTTTTTTGGATAATGGCCAATTCATGCTCGATTCTGTCCTGGATGGCTTTGTCAGCTTTACCAAAACGTTCTTTTATTCCCCCATTAACTAATTTGCGGAGATATTCGATACTGTTCTTTTCGCCTTGGGGAAGCTGATACTTGGGCAGATGTAACTGTTTCAGTTTAAAGTCAAAATTGCACTTCTCAGACACTTCAGCCGTATTATCGATCGCTTCCAGGGCGCTTTTTTCATCGATGGCCATTCCGCCCTCTTTAAAGAGTTCCAGCATCTCCTCGGCCGACGCAAAAAATGCCATATAGCCGCCGAAATTGAAGCGGCTTTCATCGTCAATCTTATTGCCAGTTTGGATAGCCAGCAGAATATCGTGGGTCGGCTGATCAGCCCTTTCTACATAGTGTGAATCTTGGGTGGCGACTACTTTGATATCCAGTTCTTGCGCTAGTTCGGTTAGATCTTTCTGGTTGAATTTTGTCTGAGGCTGGATCTCAATGTAATAGTCGTCTCCGAAGAGTCTTTTATAATACTTAGCTATTTCATAAGCCTTTGTTTTCTCTCCGTGTTCTAGCGCCCGACTCAGCTCTCCAGCTGGACATCCCGAAAGACATATCAAACCCTCGTGATGTGCCTCTAACAATTCTCTGTCCATGCGAGGCTTGTAATAAAAGCCCTCCAAGTGGGCCTTGGTGGCTAATTGGACAAGATTTTTATAGCCCATCTCGTTTTTGACCAGAAGAGTAAGGTGATAGCGCTCGGAGTCTTTACCTGGTTCTTTGTCGTGTCGGCTGCGCTGAGCCACATATCCCTCCATGCCGATAATGGGTTTGGTGCCCGCCTTTTTTGCCTTTTGGTAGAATTCCACTGACCCATAAAGATTGCCGTGGTCTGTAATGGCCAGCGCTTCCATTCCCAACGACTTAGCCTTATCAATCAGTGCATCGATCTTGGAAAGGCCGTCTAGAAGAGAGTAGTGGCTGTGCGTGTGCAGATGTACGAATTTGTTCATAGGGTGACTCTCGTTTCAAATTATACCGACCCTGACCTAAACTTAAAGAAGCGATATCTAAAACTATCAATGCGATACACCATAGGCATAGACGAAGTGGGCAGGGGAGCTTTGGCCGGACCGGTGGTCGTCGCTGCCGTGGCGGTGCCTGAGGGTTTCAATTCTTATCCCAGACATCTCCCGAAACTCAAAGATTCTAAAAGACTTTCTCAAAAACAGAGAGAGGTTTGGTACGCGTATATTTGGGAGAATCAACAATTGTTTTCTGCCAGCGCCCGCGTCTACCAGCACAAAATAGACAGACTGAATATTTCTCAGAGCGCCAATTTAGCCGCCGGCCGCGCCTTGGACGGAGTACTCAAACAGTTGAATGATGCCGATGCGATAGATGTTGTTTTAGATGGGGGTTTATATCTAAGACGTAAGAAGCATCTGTCTCTGCGACCCAAAACTATTGTGAGGGGAGACCAGAGAAGAAATTCGATCAAGCTAGCGTCGATCGTCGCGAAGATCAAGCGGGATAAGTACCTTAGTTTTCTCGACTGCCGATACCCAGGTTATAACCTGGGTGCACATAAAGGCTATGGAACGAAGATGCACTTTCAGGCCATTCGGGAGCTGGGCATTCTGGAAGTGCATAGAGAAAGTTTTCTTAAAAGCATTAAAATGCAGCCCAAAGCTGGGAGTAAAAATATCGTTCGGGGTCTTTAATTTTTTTACCTTTAGCCTTAAACTATTGGCATGTCCGTACCCAAAAAGAAACACTCTAAATCAAAAGCAGGCAGAAGGCGCAGCCATTTAGCCATTAAGAAAACCGCCCTTCATCCCTGTACTAATTGCAAGGCACCCACTCTTTCTCATCAGGTTTGCAAAAACTGTGGGCAGTATAAGAAAGCGGGCAGCCGTTAGTGACTTCCTGATCATATGGCAACGAGACAATTAGGCAGGGGTATAGCTATTCAGTCCCTCTATGAATGGGACTTTTACGGGAGAAAGGAAGATATAGAGAAGATCGTTGTACGTAATCTTGAGGAATTCGCCCCCGGGTTCAGTGAACGAGAGTTTATCGAGAGCCTGACTAAAGGTGTGACTTCGAAAATCGATGAACTGGATAAGATCATCGAAGCCTCGGCACCGGATTGGCCGATCGAAAAATTACCTATCATTGACCGAAATGCCCTGCGCATCGGGCTTTACGAGCTCCTTTATGCTGATAGGAAGGAAGTTCCGCCGAGGGTCGCCATTAATGAGGCCATCGAATTAGCGAAAACATACGGAGGGCAAAACTCCGGCAAATTTATCAACGGAGTAATGGGAACGGTTTATAGAGAGATCGGTGAGCCCGACAGGAATCCAGAGAAGAGCAGGACAGAGAAATGAACTTAAAAAAGCTGCAGACGAAGATAGGCATTGAGTTCAGGGACAGTGCTTTTTATGAAGAGGCGTTGACTCACCGTTCCTATCTGAATGAACACCCGAAATGGCCGCATGGCAATAACGAGCGTCTTGAGTTTTTGGGCGATGCCGTTTTGGAGTTAGCGGTTACAGAGGGAATATATAAGAGATTACCGAAAGAAGAAGAGGGGAGACTGACGGTTTTCAGAGCCGCTCTGGTAAATACCCGAGCCTTATCTGCGGTAGCCAAAGAGATCGGCTTAGACAAAATGCTGCTCCTCTCGAAGGGAGAGGCCAAAGATGTAAACAGTAAGGGCAGAGAAAGTATTTCCGCCAATGTGGTCGAGGCGCTGATAGGAGCGCTTTATCTGGACAGAGGATTTGAAGTGGCCCGAGGATTTATAGAAAGGCATATTCTTTCTAAGCTGGAAGGCGTTAAAGACCAAGGCGGTAAAGATGCCAAGAGCTTAGTACAGGAATATGCCCAAGCCCGCTTTAAAGTGACTCCCACTTACGAAGTGATAGAAGAATCCGGGCCTGCTCACGAAAGGCGGTTCAAGGTGGGATTATTCTTTGATGATAAGCTGAAATCTGAGGGCAAAGGTGCTTCCAAGCAAGAGGCCGAACTGGATGCGGCGGAAAAACTGATGCAGAAGCTCAGCTAAAGTATAGAACTCAAAGAACACCGAAAGAAGATGCTTTTGCGGCGCCTAAAACTTCAGGGATTTAAATCTTTCGCGGACAAGACTGTCCTCGATCTGAGTCATAATGTAACTGCTATTGTGGGGCCGAACGGCTCGGGTAAGTCTAATTTAACAGACAGCGTACGCTGGCTGTTAGGTGAGCGTGATGCCCGTAATCTGCGGGGAGGAAAAGGGGAAGACCTAATATTCGCCGGCACAAAAACTAAGCCGCGGGCTGGTCAGGCCTGGGCATCTTTACACTTCAGCAACGAATCTGGCTTCCTCCCGGTTGCTTACAAAGATGTTGTTATTACGCGCAAAGTGACCCGTGATGGCAGCTCTCTCTTCACTATTAATAAATCAGAAGTTCGCCTTAAAGATGTGCTCGAGTTCTTTGCGAAATCTAAAACGGGTGCACGCGGATTCAATATTATTGGCCAAGGAGAGAGCGATGTTTTTATCAAGGCTACTCCTCAAGAGAGAAGAGAAATGATAGAAGAGCTTCTGGGCCTGAAAGAATATCAGATGAAGAAAGGAGAAGCCTTGCGCAAACTTAAAAGCACGGCTTTCAATCTGGAAAAAGCTCAGGCTCTTATCCAAGAGCTCGAGCCGCACTTGCGCCTCCTGCGCAAGCAGGCCAGGCGCTACGAGGGCAGAGAAGACGCGGAAAAAGAACTTACCAACCTCGAGAATTATTTCTATGGGTATCAGCTTTTAGAACTTGAGAAAGGAATCAAAACGCAGGAAGCAGAAGAAAAAGAAAACCGAGCCCTGCTTAGGGCAGAGAAAGAAAAATTAGCCAATCTGCAGAAAGATTTGGAGCGGATCAAAGATACTGAACCTCAGTCAGCCGGGGAGTTCCCAAAGATCAAGCTAGAAGAGGAAAAGCTCCACAGAGAACGGGCTGAGCTACAGATAGAGTTAGGCAAGATGGAGGTAAGGCTAGAGCTGACGTCGGAGGAGAGCGCGGATGTTCCCAAACTGAAACAGGTACTGGCTGAAGTGCGTAAAGTATCTGAAAAATTAATGGAAGAGAGCGGTCTGGAAAGTATTAGAGAGGGGTTGAAAAAAATTATCAAACTGACGAACTTAGCCAAGGAGACTGGCGGACGGAGTAATGAGCAGTATAAAAAAACATATCAGGAGACAGCCAAAGAAATAAATAAGCTTGAGAGGGAGCTGGAGGGGATCAGAGATAGGGCTGCAGAGATTAATAAGAGCCTTCAGGGCTTTAACGAGAGTTTCACCAAGGCCTATGAGTTAGTAGCTAAACAGCAGGCGAAGGTCAATGAAGCCGTCAGTTTGGAAAACGATCGTTTGATTAAAAAGGAGCGATTAGAAATACGCCTCGAAGCCCTACTCGAAGAACTTAAGCAGATTGGCCGGCCCAAGGATTCTCTGGCCGTGAATGCCGTTAAACTAGATCTTACCGATGATGAAATCAGACAAAAAATGCTTAAGCTTCGCTCTTATCTTGCCAGCATTGGCGAAGTGGACGAAACAGTTATCAAAGAAGCTAATGAAACGGAGGAAAGACATGCCTTTTTGGTTGCTCAGGTGGAAGATCTAGGAAAAGCAATGGCGGATCTGCAAAAGCTGACTGTCGAGCTTGATAGAAAGATCCATGACGACTTTAATATTGCCATTACCAAGATAGACCGGGAATTCCATAAGCTTGTGCAATTGGTTTTTGGCGGCGGGAAAGCTAGTCTCAAACTCGAGAAAGTGAAAGTAGAGAAGAGAAAAACAGAAATAAACGAAGCTGAAGATAGTCCGTCTGACGAACCAGACAGAGAGTCCCCAGATGATAGCGAGCCGGAAGCGGTTTCTCCGGGCGTGCTGATTGATGTCACTTTACCTAAAAAGCGTATCAAGGGTCTTGAGGTCCTTTCTGGAGGAGAGAGGGCCTTAGTCTCAATAGCCGCTCTTTTTTCGCTCGTTTCTGTCAGTCCGCCCCCTTTTCTTTTTTTGGATGAAGTAGATGCCGCACTTGATGAGAGAAATGCCCGCCGTTTCGGAGAAATTCTTAAGGAGTTCGCTCAAAGGACTCAATTCGTGATAGTTACGCACAATCGGGCCACAATGGAGGTGGCAGATGCACTCTACGGCGTTACGATGGCGGAAGACGGCACGTCCAAACTAGTGTCTTTGAAGTTGACTTAAACAGTGCCAGCTAATATCATTGCCCAAGTATGTTGGCTATAAAGCTGAAGCTAATTGGGAAAAGAGGACAGCACTCGTTCAGAGTGATCGTTCAGGAGAAACGCACTAAGCTTCAGGGCGAAGTTGCGGATGATTTGGGGTGGTTTAACCCGCACTCCAATCAAATTCTTCTCGACCGGAAGAGGTTACAATACTGGATAGGGAACGGAGCACAGCCTACCGAGAGCGCTCAGAAAATAATAGATAAAGCTAGCAGCGATCAAGGGGTCAGTTCATTTAAGGGCAGACAGTCTCCTAAGAAAAGGAAGAGAGACAAAAAGACTGCGGTGCCTGGAACTCCGGTTGCGATGGCAGGAGGGGCTGGATTAGCAGAGGAGGCGATACAGCCAACGGTGGAGGCAAAAGAGGCCGATCTGGGAACAGTAGTTAACGAAACACCTATAGAAGAATAAAAGGAAAGGTCGAATAAGTAAGATAAGCAAGAATGGCGGAATATTCAGACGAACAGTTCCTCGAGTACGTGGTAAAAGCTATTGTTGACAGTCCCGATGACGTCAAGGTCAACAGACAGGTTGACGAGATGGGCGTCCTCCTGACACTGAAAGTCAGCCCAAAGGACATGGGGCAAGTTGTTGGTAGGCAAGGCAGTACCGCTAAAGCTATCCGTTCACTGCTTAAGATAGTTGGCATTAAAAATAATGCCCGCGTTAATCTTAAGATAGAAGAGCCGGAAGGGGGCAGAAAGTTCACGCGGGAAAGTGCTGAACCAGAGCCCAGTAAGGCCAGCAACTTTGACGGCACTACGGTTGGCAAGGTGATAGACGATATCAAGAAGGACTTGTAGAGAACTTAAAACACAAAGCGCAAACTATTTTGGAGTGATGGCTTTGCGCTTTGGCTTTTGAGCTTTAACTTGTGACAACCTTCCATATAATCACAGTTTTGCCTGAGTTGTTCGAACCCTATCTCGGGGAGTCTATATTGGGCCGAGCCATCAAGAGCAAACTTGTTAGGGTAAAGATCTATGATCTCCGGAGTTTTACTCGCGACAAACATCGCAAAGTTGATGACAAGCCGTACGGCGGAGGACCGGGTATGATCATCAGTGTGGAACCGCTGGTGCAGACTTTGCGGAAAATCCTAAAAGGAAAATCTAAAAACAAAATAAAAATTGTTATCACTGCCCCGGCGGGCAGACAATTCAGCAATAAAACAGCCCAGTCTTTAGCTAGTCGCTATAAAGACATTGTTATCATTGCCGGACGTTATGAGGGACTAGACGAGAGAATTATCAAGATTCTCAAAAGTAAGAACGGGTTCGGAGCAGGCGTAGAAGAAGTTTCTGTCGGTCCATATGTTCTGACTGGGGGAGAGCTGCCGGCTCTGGTTATTATAGATGCTGTCGCGCGTCACATTGACGGAGTTTTAGGCAAAGCAGAATCACTTGAGGAAAAGCGTTTAGGCGTCGGCGTTCCGGTATATACAAGACCGGAGAATTTTAAGTTTCTAGGCAGAGACTATAAAGTTCCATCCGTTCTGTTATCGGGTAATCATAGAAGAATAGAGATTTGGCGCAGAGAGAATCGGAAAACCGGTTAGAGAGCGCCTTGCTTGGGAAAATGTTTAATGATATTCTTGGGCTCGCGACTTATGGAAGCAGCGAAAACTATAAAACCTGGGCATCAAGCACCAGATGAGCCGGCGGAGGCAGCCGTTGAGGTGCTTGACCCCGAAGAAGCGAGATCTATGCAGGAGATGATGGAGCTTGGGATTTTTTACGGACGTTCGAAATCACGTACTAATCCCAAAATGAAGCCTTTTATCGTCAATAATCGGTCTGGCTTCGGTGTTATCAATCTCAGAAAAACCTATGCTGCCTTGCAAAAATTAGACGTGGTGATAGCGGATACCGTGCAGAAGCAGGGACTTATTCTACTGGTTGGTACCAGTCCGTCAGTTAAGAGTGTGGTAAAAGAGACGGCGGATGAGCTTGGACTCCCATACGTAACCGAGCGCTGGCTCGGAGGAACCCTTACCAACTTTGACACTATTTCGAAAAGGATCAGATACTTCAGAAAGCTCAGAGAAGATAAAGCGAGCGGGAGCTTGCTAAATATACAAAGAAAGAACAGCTTAAACTTGAGAGAGAGATGTTCAAGCTCGAGAAACTTTTCGGCGGTATTAGCAGTTTAGACAAGATCCCGGCGTTGGTGTTCGTAGCCGATCTCAGAAACAATGCTCTAGCCGCTAAAGAAGCAAGAGAGGTGGGTGTAAAAGTTATTGGTATTTTGAATACGGACGCTAATCCGGATTTGGTTGATTATGGTATCCCAGCCAATGATAGAAATAGAAAAGGGATGGAGTTTCTAATGAATAAATTAAAGACTGCCATTCAGAACGCGAGGTTGAAAGAGCCCGCTATCAAGGTGGATACGGAAAAGCCGGTCACGAAGGTGAGGGCCGAAAATACAGATAAGAAAAAATAGATCTATGAGCAAAGATGACATTAAAAAACTGCGGGAGCTAACAGGCGCTGGAGTTATGGATGCCAAGCATGCTTTGGAAGAGGCCGAGGGGGATTTAGATAAAGCCGGAGAGATTATTAAGGACAAGGGGCTTGCCAAAGCGGCCGCTAAGTCAGAGAGGGAGATCAAAGCGGGACTGATCAAAACCTATCTGCACAACAATAGGGTGGGAGTTATTCTGAAGCTTGGATGTGAAACAGACTTTGTAGCCAAATCGGAACCCTTTCAGGAACTCGCGCACAATTTGGTTATGCAGATAGCCGCCATGGAACCCGTAGACATACAGGCACTCTTAGATCAGTCTTTTATTAAGGATGAGAGTATTACTCTAGATGAACTCATCAAACAAGTTATTGCCAGAACGGGTGAGAATATAAGAATTGAGGCGTTCTACCGGCTGGCACTTTAGCGGGAACTCTTCGTGTTAAAATGACTTAAGTATGACAGATCTGATCTTAGAACTAACGGTTATGGTGTCTTTGGCGATCATCGTCTATCTAATGGCCGCTGCCGTTCCCAGAGTGGAGGAAGAGATGGGAGAGGAGAGGATTCAGCGTACCTCTCTTCCGCTTGATAAGCTGGATAGTTTTCTAGTTAAGTTCAAGGATAAACTGCTGCGCCGGACGAAAATTCTATTAATGAGGATAGATAATCTTATCAGCCGACAGCTTAGAACGAAAAAACCTTAAGGAATCCAAGCGTTGTGTTGCTTGAACGGAGCCCGATCCTTGTTTAAACTTGTTTTAGTCGTACCTGCATGGGTGGCGGAGCGGTCAATCGCACCAGACTGTAAATCTGGCGGCCTTGTGCCTACGGGGGTTCGAATCCCTCCCCATGCACACTTCGACGCACTGCGTTCGCTCAGTGCAAGCGTCAAGAAGGGGAATCTGGCGCGGGATGGATGTCTTGCCCCGAGCTCGTCGGAGGGAATCCCTCCCTATGCACCCCTGAACCGGAGCTGTTTCACAACACGGTTTAGGATAGGTGTGAACCATACTATGTTCTGGCTCACGCCACCCTAAACCAGAGTCGTTCGCCACCAAGACGAAATCATTCTATGATTTCATCGGGTGCCGTCGCTCGAAGCGCAGTTTGAAAGATTCGCCACCAAGAGAAAACTACAGAGTAGTTTTCTCGGGATGGCATCGCTCGAAACACAGATATAAAACAAGTTTTATATCTGGTTTCTCGCTCGCCACCTTAGCTCAGCTGGCCAGAGCAACAGTTTTGTAAACTGTGGGTCCCCGGTTCGAATCCGGGAGGTGGCTCTCAAAAATGCCCAAAGTCCATTTTATAGGTATCGGGGGGATAGGAATGAGTGCATTAGCTCGCTATTACCTTGCAGAAGGCTACTCCGTTACGGGCTCTGATCTGGTCGCTTCAGATGTGATGGATGCCCTTAAGCGATCCGGTGTGGATATATATATCGATAGTGGTGACCGACAGCAGGTAGCAGAGGATCTCGAAGCAGTTATTTATTCGGCAGCAGTCCCGGCCGAGCATTCAGAGTTAGAGCAAGCCCGCGGTATGGGCATTCGAACGTTAAGCTATGCCGAGGCCGTAGGAGAACTGACAAAGAAATATTTTACCTTAGCCGTGGCCGGCACTCACGGCAAATCAACCACCACCAGTATGCTGGCTTTAATGCTGATTGAGGCGGGGCTTGATCCGACCGTTATTGTCGGCGCCAGGTTGGCAGAGTTCAGGGGGACTAATTTTAGGAGAGGTGAAAGCAAGTATCTAGTTATTGAAGCGGATGAATATGACAGGTCCTTTATGTATTACCAGCCCCAGATCACCATTATTAACAACGTTGATAATGATCACCTTGATACCTATGGAGACATAAATGGGGTGGCCGAAGGTTTTAATCAGTATCTTAAGAACCTTTCTCAGGATGCGGTTGCTGTCCTAAACTCCCAGGACGTTCATACGGAGAAAATACTAACGGGTGTTCGATGTAAAATAGTCTTTTTTAATCACAAAGAGGCGGTCTATGCTTGGCCGCTGACTTTGCCTGGGCGCTATAATCAGCTGAATGCTGAAGCTGCCTGGCAGGCAGCTCAGTTGGTGGGCGTTGAGCGGTCAGTTGCCGAAGCCGCTCTGATGAAATTTACGGGTATCTGGCGGCGCCTGGAGCCCTTAGAACCAATAGAACCGTCGTTTATGAGAGATACTATGTTTTTCTCTGATTACGGTCATCATCCGACGGAGGTCAGTGTCACACTCGAAGGATTAAGAGAAAAGTATCCGCAGAAAAAAATACTAATTATCTTTCAGCCCCATCAGGCGAAACGGCTGGACAGCGTGTTCATGGAATTTGTCGGAGCCTTTAAAAAGGCAGATGCGGTGTGTCTACTGCCGGTGTATCAAGTCGCCGGCAGAGAAGAGAGCGCAGAACACAAGACCAGCCAGGATCTCAGCACAGCCATTATGGACAACAACAGAAAACTGAGCATTAATCAGCAGGTTTCTTATAAAGAAAATTTTGAAGACTCGCTTGCGCTTATCGAGGGGGGGGTGGTAGTCTTTATGGGTGCCGGCGACATTGATACGTCGGTCAGGGAACATTTTCAGTCGAAGCTGATAAAGTAGCACCGAGACAGGAATGAATGCCGAGATAGAGTATCCGCCCTCTCGGCTGCGTTCGGAGAAGATAAATATACAATATTGATGTATTTATTTTCCGCTTCACTTGCCGAGATAGCTCAGCCGGCAGAGCGCTTCCATGGTAAGGAAGAGGTCCGGGGTTCGATTCCCCGTCTCGGCTCCGCACGAAGTTTTGACTTTCACGTTTTAAGTTTTTAAGCTTGTTTCTATGGGACTTAAATCAAAATTTACAGAATATTTGGTGGGAATGAAGTGTACCGTCTGCGGCAGGAAGAATTACTATACCCGCAAGAACAAACGTGCTGTTGAGCGCAAGCTTGCTTATAAAAAATATTGCAAGTGGTGTAGAAAAAGTACACCCCATAAAGAGTCAAAGCTAAAAGGGTGAGTGCTATGACAAAAGCACAACTCATTCATGAGTTGATCGATGAGGGGTACCTGAGGACCCCTCTTTTAATTAAGGCATTCGAAAAGGTAGATAGAAAGGATTTTGTGCCAGCTGCGCTTATGTATGAGGCTTATCAAAATTGCCCGCTACCGATCGGGTATGGTCAGACGATCTCTCAGCCCCTAACGGTGGCGTTCATGTTGGAACTGTTGAGCGTGAAAACTGGGAATAGAGTGTTGGAAATAGGTACCGGCAGCGGTTGGCAAACAGCCCTCTTAGCATATCTAACCGGGACAAACGGGGAAGTGGTGGGTATTGAGCGTATTCCGGAACTGGAGGAAATGACCAAAAAGAATATTAAGAAATACAAAGAATTGAATGCTAGGGTGAAGATTCTGCTAGGCGACGGTTCTAAAAAAGTCTCGAACGAAACCCCGTTCGAGAGAATAATCGTTGGGGCATCTGCTGAAAATGTGCCTCAAATATGGCTTGAACAGCTTAGTCTCGAGGGAGTATTAGTGGCGCCAATCGGTAACAGTGTTTTGAGGTTGACAAAAAATGATCGCGGGGGAATCGAAAGGGAAGAGTATCGCGGTTTTATCTTTGTGCCGCTGATCTGCGGCAGCTGAGCAAAATTGACAGATTTGTACCAGCTGTTAATATAGCCTTGCGGTCCGCAGACAGCAGGCGATGGATAAGACCTGCCGAGGGCGCCTCATTCTTAAGTGAGCGACCCTGCGGACAATCCGCAGTTTTTTTATTGTTATGGCTATCAAAAAAGAAAGAAAACAAGAGATAGTGGAAGTCGGGACCCAAGATCTAAATAAAGCCAAAGCTCTCATCTTCGCAGATTTTACTGGTACCAGCGTGACTGATATGGGAAAATTGCGCTCTGAATTGAAGTCTGTCGGCAGCCGGTTAAGGGTGATCAAGAAAAGACTCCTCGGAGTTATCTTTAAAAATCAGAAGATAGACTATGATCCAAGACAGTTCGATGGGCCGGTCGGAACAGTTTTTGTTGATGGGGAACTATCTGAAGCGGCCGGATCACTTTATCGGTTTGCCCAAGACCGCGGATCTTTCAGTCTCCTAGGCGCCTATGATCTCGGGAACCACCAGGTCATTGATAGAGAGACCATAACCACTCTTGGCAGTTTGCCTCCGCGAGATACACTTCTCGGGCAGCTGATCGGTACGATTGCCGGACCCTTACGGGCATTTATGTATATTTTGAGTGAGAAATCAAAACAAAGTTAAGGTCGACAAATATAGCGCTTCGATACAATGGCAGACGAAAACAAAAAGGAACAGGCCTCAAAATACGAAAGCCTCATCGCTGAAATAGAAAAGCTTTCCGTTGTTGAATTGGCCGAACTGGTAAAGGTTCTGGAAGAGAGATTCGGGGTGAGCGGTATGGTACCGGTTGCAGCTGGAGTGGTAGGTGGGGGAGAAGAGAAAACAGAATTTAATGTTGTGCTGAAGGCAAGCGGAGACCAAAAAATAAATGTTATTAAAGCCATCCGCGAGATAACCGGCCTCGGTCTTAAGGAGTCTAAGGATATGGTTGAGAACGCTCCCCAAACAGTGAAAGAAGGAGCCAAGAAAGAAGAGGCAGAGGCGATGAAGAAAAAACTGGAAGAGGCTGGTGCTACAGCAGAGTTGCAGTAGGATATAGAAACGGAACCAGACAGTCAGCAAAAACCCCCGATCGGGGGTTTTTGCTGTCCACAGGCCAGTGTTGTCTTGTGTGGACTTGTGGTTTACACTTTGAATCAAGTGGGGAATTGTGGATAATTGTGTGGATAACCCATCGTTTCTGTGGATAAGTATATGTTTATAGGAGAGTTTCAACACAATATTGACGAAAAAGGCAGGGTAGCGGTCCCGGCTAAATTCAGACGCCAAATATCCGGCGGCGCTATTATCACTCGAGGATTAGACGACTGCCTATTTATATTTACCAAAAAGGACTGGGAAGTATTCGCCCAGAAACTGATTACCACCCCGCCGCTATCTCAGAAAGATCCGAGGGCTTACGTTAGATTTTTTATGTCTGGTGCTTCAGACGTAGATCTTGACACTCAAGGCAGAGTCTTGATCCCCGATTATCTTAGAAGTTTTGCCAAATTGAAAAAGTCCGCCAAAGTCATCGGAGTCTATAACCGAATGGAGATTTGGGATGAAGCTGCTTGGCGCCAATACAAAGCCAAGATAGAAGGATCCTCAGAAGAGATAGCTGAAAAGATGGCGGATCTGGGGATCTAGGATGCATATTCCAGTTCTTTTAAATGAGGTGCTAGCGATATTAGACCCCTCGAGAGGGCAAGTAATGATCGATGCAACGGTCGGAGGGGGCGGACATGGAATTCCGATCGCGCGCCGTTTGGCTCCCGGAGGTGTTTTCTTGGGTGTCGATTGGGATAAGAGCAGGATCGAGGAACTTGAACGCGCCATCGTAGAGGAAAAACTAGATCTGGATAGACTGATCTTGGTTTGCAGTAATTACGCGGACCTGCCAACAGTTTTAGAACACGAAGGTCTAGCTAAAGCAGATGGGCTGCTCATGGATCTTGGTTTCTCATCCGATCAGCTTGGTGCCGGCAGGGGATTCAACTTTCAGGGCCCAGAAGAGCCGCTTCTGATGACCTATAACGAAAATGACCAGCCGGCCTACGCCGTTCTTTCTACCCTAGGAGAGAAGGACATAGCCGAGATGATAAGAGATCTAAGCGATGAAAGATACGCCCGTCAAATAGCGAAAGCCATTGTGCGCACCCGGAGAGATAAGTCAATCTCCACCAATTGGGATTTAGCCAGAGTGGTAGAGCATGCTGTCCCTCGAAATTACGAGAGGGGGAGGATCAGCCCTGCCACCCGAACTTTTATGGCACTGAGGATCTTTACAAATAAGGAATTAGAGAATCTAGGCAGGATCCTCGGTGAGCTGAAGATGATCATTAAACCCGGGGGACGTGCTGTCATCATCACTTACCACTCAAAGGAGGATGCGATGGTTAAACATTTTTTTCGCGAATTAGCAGCACGCGGCGAAGCCGTACTTATCAATAAAAAGGTCGTTCAGCCCACAGGGGCAGAAGTAAACAGAAATCCGAGAAGCCGCAGCGCCAAGCTGAGGGCAATCGAAATAAAATGACGACAATTAGATTTAATAAAGATAAAAAAACAAAAAAACTGGTAATTTTTTGCTGTTTCGGGGTCGGGGCTATGGTGTGCATGGTACTCGTTAGCTATATGAATCTCGTCGGGATTAAGCATGATCTCTTGGCACTCCGGTCTTCTTTAGAACTAGCAAAAATTGAGAATGCTGAACTGAAGAATCAGTATTTTCAGCTGACCAACGCAGAGAGCCTAGAGAAACTGGCAGGAGAGATGGGATTAGTACAGGATAAAAGTCCAGAATGGGTACTCGCATCACAGTTCTAGTCGGCCTTTTTGCTCTTATCTACGGAACCCTTGGTTTTAGATTTTATGATATCCAAGTTGACGAGGGTGATCGCTATGGAGCACAGGCTTCCGTCATTAATGCAACGGGCAACTTGCTTACTCCGCGGCGAGGGAGTATCTATTTTTCTGACCGCAATGGAGAGCAGGTGCCAGCCGCTATTAATAAAGCCTACCCCATCATCTATGCCGTTCCAGATGATGTAGAAGATGCAGGGACTGTAGCCAGAGCCCTAGCCCCCTATATTACAGATAAAACGTATGAAGAGTTGGAGGAGATCCTTTCCAAGGAGGGTGATCCCTATGAACCGCTGATCAGAAGACCCAGCGAAGATCAATCTAACTTTTTTGAGGATACAGATCTGCAGGGTATTAATATCGGGAAGGGATTGTCCAGGTATTATCCTTTGGGAAAGATCGGAGCGCACGTACTAGGCTTCGCTTCGACCAATGAATTAGTCTGGGACGGGCAATATGGAGTAGAGGACTATTATAATCAACGCCTCGGAGGAGTGGCGGGAGAATCATGGGGTGACCACATAAAGTCTCCTCTTCACGGACAGGATATACAGCTGACTATCAATGCCGATATTCAGGTGCGAGCTGAGGATATTCTCCAAAATCTCGTTGCTGATTATAGCGGTTCAGGAGGAACCGTAATCGTGGCAGAGCCGGATACTGGCAAAATACTGGCGATGGCCAGCGTTCCGAATTTTGATCCCAATCGATATGGGGAATCCGAGATCAGCAATTTTATGAATCCCGCTGTTCAGTCGGTGTACGAACCAGGATCGATTTTTAAGGTCATAACCATGGCCGCTGCTTTGGATGCAGGCAAGATCACCCCGGATACTACTTACTATGATTCCGGGGAACTGACCCTGAACGGGCATACGATCAAGAACTGGGATGAAAAAGCGAACGGCACCATTTCTATGACTAACGTTATAGAACGTTCTGTGAACACTGGGGCTGCCTTTGCTGAGAGGCAGTTGGGGCATGAAAACTTTTATGAATATCTTGAAAGATTCGGGTTCAAAGACCCAACCGCTATTGATTTGCCGGGCGAGGTGGTTGGAAGTCTGCTTCCGCTTGAAGAGGACGTGAGAGATATTAATTATGCGACCGCTAGTTTTGGACAGGGGATCTCAACAACTCCGATCAGATTGCTGATGGCTATCTCGTCGATAGCCAATGGGGGGAACTTAATGCGTCCCTATGTTAATGCCGAGAACCAACCGGAACGTTTAGGGAGGACTATCTCACGGGAGGCCAGCCGGCAGGTTGTGGATATGATGGTTTCTGCCGTAGACAAAGCGACCATTGCCCGGATCGATGGATACGCGGTCGCCGGTAAAACCGGTACAGCTCAAGTTCCGCGTTCTGGCGGTGGAGGATATGCTGATGATGAAGTCATTAATACTTATATTGGTTTTGCGCCCGCTTACGATCCGGAGTTCATTATTCTGATCCGCCTGGATAAACCATATGGAGCACCGTTAGCCGGCCTGACGGTGGTGCCGGCGTTTAGAGAATTAGCAGAATTCGTTATCAATCACTACAATATTCCTCCCGATAGAATTGATATTGCAGGTTCTTAGAGTACCTTTCTGAACATTTTTCGGAGATGGCTCTGCTCGTCGTAGTATAACGCATTGAAAAGGATGGTGTTTTATAATAGATTTGAGAGCGTTGATGGGATTTACCCCTCTATGCTCTTGGTGTTGGCCGGAATAGAGGAGGGCCCTGTCGTCTAGAGGCTAGGACGCCGCCCTCTCACGGCGGAAACCGGGGTTCGATTCCCCGTGGGGTCACACTTCGATTCGCGATGCTCACTCAGTGCGAGCATTCGCATCGAGGTTAGGAATAAGGGAATCTTTTGTTCTGAGCGTAGTCGAAGGAATTCCCCGTGGAGTCACCAGAAATGATGGAAAAAAATATTCGTGAATATGCCCGGCAGTTCGCCTATGAACCCGAGGTTAAGAATGCCGATAAGCTCGGTGAGTTTGAAACCGTTGTGATCGGGGGTATGGGTGGTTCTGGGCTGGTGGCCGGCGTCTTAAGGGCTATTAAACCCTCCCTGGATGTGGCCGTCCATCATGAGTATGGCTTGCCTCAATTCGCCGATAAAGACAAAGAAAAGCGTCTTTTTATAGCTATCTCACATTCTGGCAACACCGAAGAAGTCGTTGATTTTATGAACACGGCCGTCAGTCAAGGACTGCAGACTGCTGTCGTTGCATCCCACGGAAAGCTGCTTGAACTAGCTCAGCAAAATGGCCTACCCCATATCACCCTCCCCGCTGACGATATTCAGCCGCGCATGGCACTAGGCTATATGCTGCGCGCTGTTCTAAAACTGATCAAAGAAGAAGATCTTTTCTCAGAGACGGGTAAACTTACAGATAACCTGAAACCGACGGAGCTTGAACCGCACGGAAGGAGGTTGGCGGAGGCGGTCATTAATAGAATACCCATTATCTATGCCTCCCGTTCTAATCAAATTCTTGCCTATAACTGGAAAATAAGGTTTAACGAAACTGCAAAAGTCCCCGCGTTCTTTAATACCTTTCCCGAGTTAAACCATAACGAGATACAGGGCTTCGGTACCCACGAGGGCAGCCAAGTCTTGTCTGAGAAAATGAGCTTCATTTTTTTGGAAGACGACTCAGACCACCAACGTATTAAAAGGAGAATGGACATTACGGCTGCCATGTATAAGAAATTTGGACTGCCAGTGGAACGTATCGGTCTTGAGGGCGGAACTAGGCTGGAGAAGATCTTTAATACGATCATATTGGGGGACTGGACGGCCTATCACGCGGCTCTGAAATATGGTGCTGAACTGGAATCTGTTCCTGGAATCGACGAATTTAAGCGAGCCCTCGGTGCTTAAAGACAAATTTATAATTTATATTTTTAGTCTCAGCCTTGCCCCTTTGGTTATCAGCGGACTGGTAGCCTTTTTTGGTTTGCCGATCGGTGCAGGCAATTTGATCCTCCGTTTTGATAACCTGCACAACGAAGTGACCTGGGCGGGCAGTGTTAGCACTTTTTATGGGATCCTGGGGGTTGTATTGGTTATCTCCGCTATTAATTTCGCTCTTGCTAAGCATATCTATGAAAAAGAAAAGTTCATATCGTATGCTTTTGCTGTTGGCACGGGCATGATCACCCTTCTTTTTCTCATTGCCGCCGGCTCGATAGCCTTCATTAACTAAGCTTTCGTTTTTTTGCGGTCACGCAGACAGCTAAAGGGTTGACCAGCCGTTCAGTTAAACCTATGATATCTCCGTTATGTTCGCGGTAATTGAGACCGGCGGCAAACAGCATAGGGTCGCCGTCGGTGATAAAATTAAAGTAGAGAAACTGACTGCTGATAAAAACGGTATCCTTATCTTTGATAAGGTTCTCCTGATCGATGACGGTGGAAAAACCGTGTTGGGCACACCCTATATAGCAAGGGCTGGGGTTGAGGCAAAAATAGTGGGGGAAGGCAGGCTAAAAAAGGTCACGGTTTTTAAGATCAAACCCAAAAAAAGATATCGGAAGAAGGCTGGACACAGGCAGTCCTATACTCAGGTTGAAATAACAAAAATAAGCGGTTCCTAAGAGAACCGCTTATTTTTGTGCATGCTATAATCTGAATGCGATGCTGAAGATATATAACACTCTAACTAGAAAAAAAGAAGTCTTCAGGCCGGTCAACAGCGGATCGGTCGGGTTATATACATGCGGGCCCACCGTCTATGATATAGCTCATATCGGGAATTTGAGAACGTATATTTTCGAAGACCTACTTAGACGCACTTTGGAGTTTCTGGGATATCGTGTCAGGCACGTGATGAATATTACCGATGTTGAAGACAAGATAATTAAGAAAGCAAAAGCCAATAAGCAGACCATTCAGGAAATTACGAAGCCGTATACCAAAGAGTTCCTGCGCGATATTCGAGAACTTAATATTGAATCCGCCCACTATTATCCAACTGCGACCAGCCACGTACGGGAAATGGTGAAGTTTATAGTGGGGCTGAAGGAAAAGAGCTTTGCCTACGAAGGCAAAGACGGGTCTGTCTATTTTGATATTTCTAAATTTAAACCCTACGGTAGGTTGGTTGGCCTCAAAAAAATTAAAGTGCGGGATGGGGCCCGCGTTGATGCAGATGAATATGGGAAAGATGAAGCCAGAGACTTTGTTCTTTGGAAGGCAAAGAAAGGTGATGAGCCAGGGTGGAAAAGTCCCTGGGGAGAAGGACGGCCTGGCTGGCATATAGAATGTTCGGTAATGAGTATGAAATATTTGGGTAAAACGTTCGATATCCATACAGGCGGTGTCGATAATATCTTTCCGCATCACGAGAATGAAATAGCTCAGTCAGAGGCGGCCACTGGCCAGAAGTTCGTTAATTATTGGGTGCACGGCGAGCATCTTCTGGTCAATAGTGAAAAAATGGCCAAGCGCTCGGGTAATTTTTATACTTTGCGCGATATCAAAGAGCGCGGATTGTTGCCCAATGCCTTCAGATATTTGGCCTTGAGCGCTCACTATCGCTCTAAATTGAATTTTACTTGGCGTTCACTAGAGGGCGCCGATAATGCTATTTGGAACCTTTGGCGGGAATTGGGAAGAGTCAAATTTATGGGGAATCGGGAGCCGATCCGAACCAAAAACAGAAAGATAAATGAGTATCGCAAGGTTTTTCGGGCAGCCATAGAGGATGATCTTGACACTCCGAAGGCTCTCTCGATCCTGCGCCGTATTATCACGGACACAGAAATCGACTCGGCAGCTAAACGGTCTTTGTCTTTTGAGATGGATAAAGTTTTCGGTCTAAACCTGCATTACTCGGATGAGCTCGCTAAAATACCGCTTCGCGTGAGGACGTTGGCTGTAAGCCGGGAGCTAATGAGGCGCAATCAACAGTTTGTTAAGGCCGACGGTTTAAGAAATAAAGTGAAATCGTTAGGATATGACATAGAAGATACATCATGCGGACCCTTCATATGGCCAAACAGAAAGTTAAAATCCCACCCCAAGATCTAGAGGCGGAACAGTCGGTCCTCGGTGCCTTGATGCTGGACAAAAATGCGGTTGCCTCTGTGGCCGACCTATTGGAGTCTAACGATTTTTATAAAAAGGCTCACGGAGTGATTTTTGAAGCAATCATTAGGCTTTGGGATAAACAAGAGCCAATAGATATTCTGAGCGTTACGTCCGAACTGAAAAAGAAAAACCAACTGAAGGAGGTCGGAGGCTCCAGTTATCTGACAGACCTGGTTAATTCGGTGCCGACGGCATCCCACATTCTTCATTACGGTAAGATCGTAAAAGAGAAGCGCGTTCTTCGCGACCTGATAAATATATCTGCCAATATTACCGAAGAAGCATTCTCTTCTGAGGGAGAAATCGATGATTTTATGGATGATGTTGAGAAAAAAATCTTCTCCATTTCTCAGCAATCGATTTCCAAGAACTTCCTACCTTTAAGAGATGAGCTTCAAAAGGCGTATGAGCGCATAGAAAGACTGCATGAGGGTGGCGGGGAAAAATATCGGGGGGTGCCGACCGGATTCCGCGACCTGGATTCCATTTTATCTGGATTGCAGAGATCCGACCTGATTATTGTGGGTGCCCGGCCGTCTTACGGTAAAACCACCTTCGCATTGGACATTGCCCGTTATGTGGCAGTCGAGCTTAAACAGCCGGTCGGCGTGTTCTCGCTTGAGATGAGTCGAGAACAAGTTATAGACAGAATGATCGCCGCTGAGGCTCAAGTTGATCTATGGAAACTGAGGACCGGCCGGCTTAAAGATGATCTAGATTTTGAGATGATCCAGGCGGCTCTGCATAAACTTTCGGAAGCGCCGCTTTTTGTAGACGACACACCTTCACCCACAGTGGTGCAAATGCGTGCTATGGCTAGACGTCTCCAGGCAGAACACAAGGGATTAGCACTGCTGGTGGCCGATTATCTTCAGCTTATTCAGCCGCGCAAAGGCATAGATAACAGTGTTCAGCAGGTAACGGAGATCTCTCGCGGCCTCAAAGGTTTAGCCAGAGAGTTAAATGTCCCCATCCTGGCGGTTTCGCAGCTCTCAAGGGGCGTTGAACAGCGGGAAGTAAAGATTCCCCGCCTGTCAGACCTTAGAGAATCGGGCTCTATCGAGCAGGACGCGGATGTTGTGCTTTTTGTACATCCTAAAGATCGGGGACGCGCCGATATACCGGCGGAAGACGAGAATATTACAGAGATAATTATAGCTAAACACAGAAACGGTCCCTTAGGCACGGTTCAGCTCTATTTCGATAAGCAGAAAGTTACCTTCCGTAGTCTGGAGAAGTCCCATGAAAGTAACGAAGGGAGCTAGAAAACTAGTAGAGATCTTATCAGCCTTGCCGGGTATCGGTCCGCGTCAGGCGATCAGGCTGAGTTTCCATTTGATTCGACAGGGGCAGGGATTCCAAAAAGAACTTGGGGACGCCGTCAGAGAACTCGAAGCCGTTAAGATATGTAGTCAGTGTTTTTATGTCCACGAGAATGCTGGAAAGCTTTGCGATATCTGTGCGGACGCTGGACGTGATCACTCTACGATCGCGATTGTAGAAAAAGAAACCGACCTGATGTCTCTGGAAAACACAGGTAAATATCGGGGCAGGTACTTGGTTCTGGGTGAATTCGGTCGGGCGGGTATTCTTGAGCCGGATCAAAAGTTAAAGCTAAAAAGCTTGAAGACGTGGATAGCTAAAGCCTGTCAGGGATCAGCGCGGGAGATCATTATTGCTCTTAACCCCAATACTCAGAACGATTTCGTGGCCAGTCAGATCGGCCACGAGCTTAAAGGATTGGCTGCCAAAACAACGCGGTTGGGGGTGGGTATTCCCTCTGGAGGCGAGATAGAGTTCGCGGATGAAGAAACTTTAGGGGGAGCCCTCAAGGGCAGGGGTTAAATAAAAATCACTGCTATTTTAATGGGTTGACACATGCCCCGGCATTTCTTATTTTTGTATTGCTAAAGAATATGAAAAATGGCGGATAAAGATCAAAAAGAAACCGAGGGCACGCAGAATATCGAAAAGCTGAGCAAAGAACGCGATGACTTTCTAGCTGGCTGGCAGAGGGCAAAAGCAGACCTCATTAACTATAAAAAGGATGAGCTTAAAAGGCTGGAGGAGGTGGCTCGTTTTGCGAACGCTGAAATTATATTTGATATCATTCGGGTGCTGGATAGCTTTGAGCTTGGTCTAACTGCCATGGAAAAGCTGGGAAAGGTGGATAAGGGAGTTTATCTCATCAAAGGCCAGCTGGAAGACGCCCTGAGGAAATATGGTCTTGAGAGAGTTGAAGTGAAAGAGGGAGATGAGTTCGATCCAAATCTTCAGGAAGCGATCGCTTCGATAGATGGTAATGTATCCCAAGACAACCGGATTGCAGAAGAGGTGGAGAGGGGATACACTCTCCACGGCAGGACTTTGAGAGTCCCCAAAGTCAAAGTCTATAAAAAGAAAACCTAAAATTAAGAACGTAAAACGCAAAAATATGGCTAAGATATTGGGTATTGATCTAGGAACAACCAATTCGGCTGCGGCGGTGATTGAGGGGGGCGAACCAAAGATATTAGAGAATTCAGAAGGTAACCGAACGACCCCGTCCGTAGTAGCTGTTTCTAAGTCCGGCGAGCGCTTAGTGGGTCTACTGGCTAAGCGGCAATCGATCACTAACCCCCAGAACACTGTCTCATCGATCAAGCGTTTGATAGGACGGAAGTATTCAGATCCCGAGGTAGAAAAGGACAAAAAAGTTCTTCCCTTCGACTTAAAAGAATCATCGGACGGCGGTGTAGAGATAAAAATGGGCGGCAAGTGGCATAAGCCGGAAGAGATATCGGCCATGATCTTGGCAAAGCTTAAGAAGGATGCGGAGACTAGGCTCGGAGAAACCATAGAGGAAGCGGTTATAA
This sequence comes from Candidatus Colwelliibacteriota bacterium, assembly GCA_028718505.1. Taxonomy (GTDB): domain Bacteria; phylum Patescibacteriota; class Minisyncoccia; order UBA6257; family Colwellbacteraceae; genus 1-14-0-10-42-22. The sequence continues at coordinate 27,019 of JAQULQ010000001.1, forward strand.
CGGTCCCTGCTTACTTCGACGATTCTCAAAGACAGGCAACCAAAAATGCAGGTGAGATAGCCGGGCTGAAAGTTCGTCGGATAATTAACGAACCGACTGCTGCTGCGCTTGCCTATGGATTGGATAAGCAGAAAAATGAGATCATTGTAGTCTTTGATTTTGGGGGCGGTACGTTTGATATCTCCGTGCTGGAGGTGGGGGACAACACGGTAGAGGTGAAAGCTACCGGTGGAGACACTCATCTAGGCGGTGACGATTTTGACCAGCTGATCATTAATTATCTAGTCAGCGAATATAAAAAACAGGAAAGCATAGATATTTCCAAGGATCCGCTCGCGCTCCAGCGCCTGAAAGAGGCAGTCGAGCGTGCCAAGCATGAGTTGTCCAGCTCGGTTGAGACAGAGGTTAACCTCCCCTATATTACCTCCGATAATTCCGGCCCTAAGCACTTCCTGGTCAAACTATCCAGAGCGAAGCTCGAGGAATTAACCGAAGGTTTAATTAAGAAGTCTATCGAACTGGTAAAGGAGGTTGTGACAGCCAGGGTTCCCAAAGGGGCGGGGCTGAAGCTGGGAGATATAGATGAAATCATCCTTGTTGGTGGCCAAACTAGGATGCCGGCTATCCAAAACGCAGTTAGGGAATTCTTTGGGAAAGACCCGCATCTTGGTATTAATCCCGACGAAGTAGTAGCCATGGGGGCAGCTATCCAGGCTGGGATCTTGCAGGGGGACGTTAGGGATGTCCTGCTCCTGGACGTCACGCCGCTTTCGTTAGGCATTGAGACTTTGGGCGGCGTTTTCACCAAACTCATAGAGAGAAACACTACTATCCCCACCTCTAAAAGCCAGGTTTTTTCGACGGCTGCAGACGGCCAGACTTCAGTAGAAGTACACGTTCTGCAGGGAGAAAGAGAAATGGCTTCGGATAATAAAACACTCGGCCGGTTTATTTTAGACGGAATTCCGCCGTCCCCTAGAGGTATTCCCCAGGTAGAAGTCAGCTTCGACATAGACGCTAATGGCATCCTGGATGTAAAAGCGGTTGATAAGGCTACGGGTAAAAGCCAGTCGGTGCGTATCGAAGCTTCGACTTCGCTAAGCAAAGACGAGATAGAGCGCCTTAAAAGAGAGGCAGCCGAGCATGCCAGTGAGGATAAAGAGAAGCGTGAGTTGGTTGAGCTGCGTAATCAGGGAGAGGGCCTTGTCCATACAGCAGAGAAATCCATCAAAGATGCAGGCCCGAAGATACCGGCCGAGACCATCAAAGAGATAGAAGGCGGGATCAACGACCTGAAGGATGCGCTGAGATCTAACGATAAAGCCGCTATTAGGGACAAGACAGAGTCCCTTTCGAGGTCGCTTCAAAAAGTAGGTGAAATATTGTATAAAGAAGCCAAGAATGAGCCTGATAAGGATGAATCTGCTGAGAAGGAAGGGGGTTCAGGCGGATAGCCAGGGCGGTTCTGGTAACGAAGATTCTCCGAAGATAATTACACCCCATCATTTAGGCGGGGGTTTAGCTGTTTCCAAGAGGCCGGTTGTGCGTGCACAATCCGTCTCCCGCCTCAAGGTGTATGCAGTTATTATTATCAGTGCCTTAGCTGCATTTACTGCCGGCTATCTTTTTAGCATATGGTCCTTTGCCTATGGGGCAATTGCTTTAGTAGTTTTTACTGTGCTTTTTACAACTCAGACTATCCTCCTGAGGAGACCCCTGGACATCATTCTGGTGGTAGCGGCAGACTCTATAGGTCTTGCTCTATTCTTAAATAAAACTTCATCCAGCGTTGCCGTCTGTCTGCTAGTTGTTCTAGTGGTGATGTTCGGTCTGTCACATTTAGCCAGTAGGTTCGCCATGGATAACATGGTGCAGCTGAAATTCTTCAGAGTAGTAAGACCTGGCAGCGGTTTCCTTTTCATTGCTCTAAGCGTGTTTGCTGGTTGTATCTTATTTCTGAATAGCGCCACCCTCCTCAACACACACAATACTTCAAGAGTAATGGATGCTCTTGTTCAGCCGATTTTAAGCAGGAAGGTGGCAGGCTTCTCTGCCGAGATGGATCTTGGTAATTTTCTGCACGACTATGTTAGGGCGGAGCTAAGCAAGAACGAACAGTTTAAGGGTCTGCCCGAGCTTGAGAAAGAAAAAGTAATCACTGCGCAGGTTGCTGAACTAGCGGTTCTCATAGAGAACCGTAGTGGATACGGACCACAGATGGCACAATCGGTGGCAGAGAACGTGCGTGAATTTATATCAATCAAAGCAGGGACATTGTATCCGGAGAATCAGCTGGCTAGGTTGGCGCTAACAACTCTGATCCTTATATTGGTAGTAAAAAGCATCGAGTTTCTGCTCTTTCCCGTTCTGGCCATTCTGAGCTTGCTGCTTTATGAGTTTTTGCTCGGTTTCGGATTTGCAGAAATACAATTTGAGTCTCGCAGTAAAGAGATACTAAATCTTCCTAGTCGGCGTCCTTGATTCGACTGCTCGGATGGATATAGTTTAAAAGCCCGATGAAGGACTACTACGAGATATTGGGAGTCGGTCGAGATGCTTCTGCTGACGAAATCAAAAAAGCCTATTACAGGTTAGCTCATCGTTATCACCCCGATAAAAACGCGGGTGGGGATAAAAAGTTCAAGGAGATAAATGAAGCCTATCAGGTTCTCTCTAACCATGAAAAACGTCAGCAGTACGATAGTTTTGGAAAGGTTTTCGGAGAAGGCGCGCCCTTTACGGCCGGACAAGGGTTCAATTGGGATGTTAACCTGGGCGGATTTGAGGACCTCGGGGATCTCGGGGATATTTTTAGCACCCTTTTTGAGGGATTTGGCATCAGGCAGAAAAGGCGTACTTATAAGCGCGGAGCCGATATTGAGTCTATGGCAGAGATAGATCTGGTGGAGGCAAAGCGGGGAACAGTTTTCAATCTTACATACTCCACATATGGAGAGTGCGGAACTTGTGCGGGGCTTGGTCACGAGAAAGGCGCTAGCTTTAAGAAATGTGATTATTGCGGAGGTCAGGGGCAGATCAAAGAAACAAGCAGTACATTTTTTGGTGGTTATTCCAGAATTAATGCCTGTCCGAACTGCCGGGGAGCTGGTGAAGTACCCGAGCATCTTTGTCAAAAATGTAAAGGCAGCGGCCGCGTTGAGGAGAACCGCTCAGCCCGAATAGATATTAGGCCTGGAGTTGAGAATAACCAGATCATCAAATTAAAAGGAATGGGGGAAGCTGGCGAGAACAATGCTGGGAGCGGGGATCTATATGTAAGAATACGGATAAAACCGCACCCGGTTTTTGAAAGGCAAGGAGATGACCTCTTCAGGGTGGTAGAAGCAAATGTCGTCGATGTCCTTTTAGGCAGGGAAATCAAATTAGAGAATTTAGAGGGTAAGGTGCTCAAAATCAAAGTTCCGGCAGGATTCAGGTTGGGAGAAACCCTTAGGATCAAGGGAGAGGGAATGACTAATAGAAATGATCTCATTGTCAAACTTGAGGCTAGGACCCCGCAGCATCTTTCCCGGAAAGCCAAAGCCCTTTTAGAAGATCTGGGCAAGGAATTTGATGGGTACAACTTGAAAGAGTAGCGGGTCAATAGTAATCTATCTAAAGTCGCCTGGAATTTCAGCTAAGGGAAAGCAGAAATTAGATCCCGCCCGTAGCTCAATTGGCAGAGCAACGGCCTTTTAAGCCGGTGGTTGGAGGTTCGATTCCTCCCGGGCGGACACACGATATGGAGGCGCGCAAACAGCACATCTGGGCATTGATTTTAATGGTTGCCATCACCGTTTTAGCCGGCTTTTTTGTCTATCCCGGCAATTCGGTCTCGAATACTATACCTTGGCGATTGGGACTTGATCTGGTAGGGGGGAGTGCTCTGGTATATGAAGTCGATCTCACCAATATAGATTCTGCGGATCATGCTGACGCTGTGGCCGGCCTGAAAGAGGTGATTGAGAGGCGAGTGAATATTTTCGGGGTATCTGAACCGAGAGTAGCCGTTGTCAGGAAGGGAGATGGCTACCAGCTGCTAGTTGAGTTGGCAGGTGTAAATGCCGAGGATGCTGCTCGTCAGATAGGTGAGACTCCAGTTTTGGATTTTAGGGAAGTGACCGCAGATGACACCGGCAGTCTCTCTTATGTGCCAACCGAACTGACTGGTAGAAATCTTAAGAGGGCTAGCCTCGGTTTTGATAACCTAACCAACACAGCCATAGTTCTTCTGGAATTCGATGAAGAAGGGGCCGCGATGTTCGCCGAGATTACCGGGAGGAATGTGGGTAAACCCCTAGCGGTTTTTGTAGATGGAACCCCTATGACCGCACCCGTGGTTCAACAGGAGATCACCGGGGGCTCTGCTCAGATAACGGGAGGGGGTGCTGGTTTCACAGCCGATGAGGCAAAATCCCTCGTTGATCGGTTCAACGCCGGTGCTTTGTCTGCCCCCATCCACCTTATCAACCAAAGAAAAGTCAGTGCTTCAGCGGCAGAAAACTCCTTGAATCAAATTATTCTTGCTGGTCTTATCGGAACAGTTGCGGTCATGGTTTTCATGGTTCTTTATTACCGGTCGTACGGAGTTTTCGCCAGTATTGCGTTGCTAATGTATACCATTCTAAGCTTGGCTTTTTTCAAGCTCATTCCGAACTTTACAATGACCCTGGCTGGTATAGCCGGTTTTATCCTGTCGGTCGGCATGGCAGTGGATGCTAATATTCTTATCTTCGAGAGGACCAGAGAAGAACTAAGGGGTGGACATAGTCGTGGGGAGTCGGTCCAAGAGGGGTTCAAGCGGGCCTGGCCATCGATAAGAGACTCGAACACTACCACCATTCTTACTTCAGCCATCCTTTATGCCTTGACGTCTAGCTTCGTGAGGGGGTTTGCTCTCACTTTGGGCTTGGGCGTCGTGGTGAGTATGTTCTCCGCCATTTTTATAACCAGGACCATTCTAAGAGTTTTTGCTAGAATCTAATGGAAAAAATCCTTAAATATAAGAAAATATTGTTGGGTGTCTCCATCCTCCTCATTTTAGCCAGTGCTGCTTGTCTTCTCTCCTTCGGATTAGAGCCGGGGATAGATTTTACTAGCGGTTCTTTTTGGCAGATTTATGCCACTGGAGTTTCGGCTGATGATTTAAGGCAATTTTTGGGACGAGACCTGGAATTAGGAGACATTAATATAATGTCGGATGAAGGAACGAACATCTTTTCCGTAACTCTTAGAGAACTTTCTGAAAATGAACGAGTGGATATTCTTTCGAAGCTTAAAGCGAAATTCGGAGAAACAGTGGCAGAGCAGGATTTCTCTTCTATAAGCCCTGCAGTTTCTAAGGAGTTAACTCACAAAGCTTGGTGGGCGATTGGGCTGGTTTTGTTGGGGATATCTCTCTATGTAGCCTTTGCCTTCCGTAAAGTTTCACAACCAGTAAGCTCCTGGAAGTATGGTTTACTGACCCTTCTTTCTCTTGTCCACGACGTCATTATCCCCGCGGGATTGTTCGCCATTCTGGGTGCCTATCATGGTGTGACCGTGGATATAAACTTTATGGTAGCCCTGTTGGTAGTGATGGGTTTTTCTGTCCACGACACTATTGTGGTTTTTGATCGCATCAGAGAAAATCTCACCAAGTGGGGGGCAAAGATGGATTTTGAGGAACTCATCGATAAGAGTATTGTCCAGACGATTGTTAGGTCTATCAATACCTCTCTGGCCCTGATCCTAGTCCTGATCTCAATTTATATTTGGGGTCCTATCAATCTTAAGTATTTCATATTAGCTATTTTGGTCGGGTCTGTGGCCGGGGTTTACTCTTCCATGTTCGTAGCTGCTCCCGCCCTCCTCTTCGTCAGTAGAAAAAAACGCAGAAGTGGATAAACTGACTGTTGGGGGCATTAATGTGATAGAATAAGGGTATTACCCGAATATGGGATTTGTTGCTTGACGAGTCTCGGGTAATGTTGTAATCTAGAATTCAGTTAATTATGTCCAAAGTTATAGTGGAAATAGACATAGACGGTCTCATCAAAAAGGCCCTGCAGATACAAGATAGTCGGGCCAAGGATATTGTTGTCCGTCGGCATGGCCTAAAGACCTCAAAGAGGCAGACTTTAGCCAGTCTCGGTTCTGAGTATGGTCTAACCAGAGAGAGAGTGCGTCAAATCGAAGCAGCTTCACTTAGAAATATAAAATCTAAGATAGAAGAAGAAAAGGAGGCCCGTGAATTCATTAAATTTACCGAGGATTATTTGGAGAAAGTATCAAAATTGAGACGTAGTGATCTGCTGGCGCGGGATATCTGGGTGCTTTGCGGTCTATCCGACAATTACGACCCTATTTTTGAGAACAAGCTGAACTTTATTGCTAAGACCCTGGGTCGGCCGTATGTGATTGATGCTACTCCCGGTTTGCATACTATTTGGCACATTGATGAGGGTGCCTATGGGTTAGCTCTTATGCTGGTCAGAAAACTGCTCAGTATTAAGGAGCATAGCTTTGATAAGTTCCTGGAGTCTGTCATCGGTGAACACAAGTTAACTGAATCGGTTATCTTGAACTATCTATCTGTGTCAAAGAACTTCGGAGTCGGCCCGTTCGGGGATATAGGTGCGGATAGCTGGGCACAGGTGAACCCCAGAACAGTTAGAGATAAGGCTTATCTGGTCTTAAGTCAGACCGATGCGCCGATGCACTTTAGGGAAATCGCCAAATTGGTTAACGAGATCAGTAGAAAGGGGAAAGCGCCCGCAACTGTTCATAACGAACTTATTCGCGACCCCAGATTCACTTTAGTTAGCAGAGGCACCTATTCGTTAAATGAGCGAGCTAGCTAGTGGTTTAGGCAATGCTTTTTCTTTTTGGTGGCTTGTAATCCCCGTTGTTATTATCACGATCGCCAGGGATTGGTGGAGGATACATATTGTTGATGAATACATCTCTAAACTGAAGTGGGTGTTGCTTGAGATAAATATTCCCAAAGAGAATCTAAGGTCAGCCAAAGCTATGGAGCAGGTTGTGGGCTCTCTGCACGGAGCTTATTCTTTCGGTTTGCGCTTCAAACAGCGCTGGCTAGAAGGCGTGGTAGAGGATTGGTTTTCGCTGGAGATAGTGGGCTTCGCCGACGGCGTTCATTTTTTTATCAGAACCCTGCAAAAACACCGTAAGCTGGCAGAAGCGGCTATTCTATCACAGTACCCGGATGCGGAGATTCTTGAGGTTGAAGATTATGTGGGCCGGATCAAAGATAAGCCTTTTCATCAGAAAGATATCTGGGGCATGGATCTTAAGCTCAATAATCCGGATTATTATCCTATCCGGACTTATGAATACTTTGAGGATAAGGAGGAGGAAAAGCGCATTGATCCTTTAGCGACTGTCGTAGAGGTAATGTCTAGTCTTAACAAGAACGAAGCTCTTTGGCTTCAGCTTCTGATCAGACCGGTTGGTGATGAATGGCGTAAAGCAGGTGAGGAAAGGATCAAAGAAATGTCCGGGCAGAAAACCGTCAGTAAGAAAACGTCGTCCGTCGGTACGGTGTTTAAAGAAGTGGGGGACGTCGCGGCCAGCTTGCCGACCGCTATTTTTACCCCGCCCGTTTTTGGCGAAGTTAAACCCGTGGTCGCAGAAAAGCAGGTTTTCAGAATGCGCGATCCGAAAGAAGAGGATGCCCTTAAGGCTATCAGCAACAAGATCTCCAAGAGAGCATTCGATTGTATCTTAAGGTTTGTTTACGTAGACGACAGGGAAGACTTTACCGACAGCAATATCAACGCCGTTATGGGTGCACTCCGCTATTTAGGAGATCAGAACCTCAATAGTTTAGGGCCGAATCGAAAAACCCTGACCACCAAGTACGCAGCTGCTAAGTATTTACTTTTTCTTAGAAAAAAGAGGCTGGCCAGACGCAAAAAGAAATTGCTTATTAACTACATTAGGCGCGAAATGCCTAGGCCGATTCTGATGGCTCCGCTCGAGGGATTTTTAAAAACCTCTGTTATGTGTACGGAAGAGATAGCGACCCTGTTCCATCCGCCGGCAGAATTTGTTAAGTCGATGAAGACACAGGTTATTCCGTCCAGAAAGGCACAGGCCCCGATGGATCTTCCGACTAAAGAGAGAATTTAATCATGGATAACAACGAGAAAGACATAACCATTGTCGGCAAGACCAATTTTCGCAACCGAGAATCCTTCGGCATTAAGAAAATAGATCGCCGTAAGCACATCTACATCATGGGTAAAACAGGAACCGGCAAGAGCACCCTGATGGAGAATATGCTGATAGACGACATAAGAGAGGGCAAAGGAGTCGGCTTGATAGATCCCCACGGCGACTTTGCTGAGAGAGTTTTAAGTTTTGTGCCCGAAGAGAGGGTGGGCGACGTCGTCTACTTTGACCCCGGGGACGTCAATCATCCCATCGGTTTTAACCCGCTTGAAGCCGTTGGCAGTGAACACAGGCACTTGGTGGCTTCAGGTATCATGGGTGTCTTTAAAAAGGTTTGGCCGGATGTCTGGTCGAACCGTATGGAATACCTTTTGAACAATACACTCTTGGCTCTTCTGGAATACCCGGGCTCCACTCTTCTGGGAGTTATAAAGATGCTAACTGACAAGAAATACAGGGACAAGATAGTGACAGAACTGACTGACCCGGTAGTCAAGAATTTCTGGACGAACGAATTCTCGAAATGGACAGACAGATATGCGGCTGAAGCTGTCCCGGCAGTACTTAACAAAATTGGCCAGCTAATCGCCAATCCGCTCATTAGACACATCCTTGGGCAATCGCATTCTACCATCAACCTTAGGCAGATTATGGACGAGGGCAAGATCCTCATTATTAACCTCTCTAAAGGAAAAATAGGGGAAGATAACTCAGCGCTTTTGGGAGCTATGTTTATCACTAAGTTCCAGATGGCTGCTATGAGCAGGATAGATATTATAAACGAAGAAGACAGACGTGATTTTTATCTGTATATCGATGAATTCCAGAATTTCTCGACCGATTCATTTGCCGATATTCTCTCCGAGGCCAGAAAGTACCATCTAAGCCTGGTTTTAGTTAATCAATACTTGGGGCAGTTGGTTGATCCCGTGACCAGGAGTAGTAAGGTCCGAGACGCCATTTTTGGTAACGTCGGCACCATCGTTACTTTCAGGATCGGAGCAGAAGATTCCGAATTTCTAGAGCTTGAGTTCGAGCCGGAGTTTACAGCTAATGATTTGGTGAACCTGCCGCTTCATAAGATGTATATCAAGCTGATGATAGACGGAGTGGCGTCTAAGCCATTCTCGGCTGATACCTTTCCTCCGCATCAACCCGGAGAAATAAGCTATGCGGATATTATCGTAGAAAACAGCCGGGAAAAATACGGTGTTCCAATCAAGGAAGTTGAGGAAAAAATAGGCAGTGAATATATAGAGGCCGACAAGATAGTTGAGGAACGTACTAGGAGACGAGGTGAGAGCGGCCTGAGGGTTCTCAGAGAAGAGCCAGCCCTAAAGAAAAAGAAAGAGATCGATAAAAACAAGCTAAGGGAGGCTCTCGGGTCTTCTCTGCCGAAAGACGAAGGTGCTGGGGATTAATGACCTAAAGAAGGGCTCTCTGATCGTTATCAACAGAGAACCCTATAGGGTGATGCTCGTAAAACACTCCCATATGGGGAGAGGTTCCGCGACCCTGCAGGCTAAGATCGTGAGTCTGGTCAGCGGAAAAATCTTTGAAAGAGGTTTTAAGCCAGCCGACGAGTTTGATGAAGCGGAAATAGAAAAAATGGACTCAGAGTTCATTTATGCCCGCGACGATGAATATTGGTTCCACGAAGCCGGCAATCCTGCCCATCGTTTTTCCCTTAGCGCAGAGGCGATAGGGGAACAAAGGATTTTTATGAAGCCCAAGATGCCCGTCCGCGCCTTCAAGTTCAATGAAGAGATCATCAATGTGGAGCTTCCGATAAAAGCCGACTTTAAAGTGACGGAGGCTCCGCCCAATGTCCGTGGCAATACCGCTCAAGGGGGAACTAAGCAAGTGGTCATCGAGACGGGTGCCAGAGTAAGTACGCCGATGTTCGTGGAGACGGGGGACACCATTCGCGTGAATACCGAAACCGGTGAATACGTTGAAAGAGCTTAGTCTCTTTAGTAATCTTCCGTTCAGATGAAAAGAAACAGCCAAGCTAAGGTTTTTGTTGCTATGTCGGGAGGAGTGGACTCGTCCGTTTCAGCATATCTTCTAAAGAAGCAGGGTCATGATGTGACCGGCGTGCACTTGACCTGCTGGAACGAGGGCGGCTGCAGCGATAAAGAAGAATGTGATGCCCGTCGGGCGGCAGAGACGCTCAAGATCCCCTTTTATGTTTTTGACCTGCGCAAAGATTATGCCGACAGGGTCGTAGGTTATATGGTGGACGGATACAAACGCGGCATCACTCCCAATCCGGATGTGATGTGTAATAGAGAGATCAAGTTCGGTGCTTTTCTGAAAAGAGCACTTTCTATGGGAGCAGATTATATCGCGACCGGCCACTATGCCCGTCTCAAGGTAAAAAACGGGACCCATTCTATCTATGCTGGTAAAGATAGGAATAAAGACCAATCATATTTCTTGTGGGCACTTAACCAGGAGCAACTGAAGCGCGTCATTTTTCCGGTAGGGGAACTCCTTAAACCTGCAGTAAGGAAGATAGCCCGTAAGGCGGGTTTGCATGTTGCGGACAAGAAGGATTCGCAGGGGATTTGCTTTGTCGGGAAAACGACACTCCCGGCATTCTTGGGAAGGTATCTAAAAGAAAAGAAGGGTCTTGTCCTTGATGCGGAGGGTAAAGTCGTCGGTTCCCATCCTGGTGCTTATTTTTATACCATCGGGCAGAGGCACGGTTTGGGTATTGCTCTCAGCCAACCCCATTATGTTATCCATAAAGACGTTAAGAGGAATACAATTGTCCTGGCCGGCGAAAATGATAAGCGCCTGTACGGGTGGGAGGTTTATCTTGGAGGGCTTAATCTGAACCCAGATTTTAAATTCCCAGCAAATGTGCGAGCGAGAGTACGCTATCGCCAGACTTTACAGGACGCTCGTGCTTTCCATGATAAGGGAGAATGTAAGTTGGTTTTCTCAAAACCGGTGAAATTTATCGCCCCAGGCCAAAGCGCCGTTTTTTACAACACTCAGGGCAGATTGTTGGGCGGGGGCATTATTCTCGACAGAGAGGCATAAAGTAGTGATATATTAACGATATGGCGCTTTTTACGGGCAAAGGAGATGATGGCAAGACTTTGTTGTTGAGTGCAGAAGAGCGAGTTTCAAAAGCGTCTTGCCAAACAGAGGTTCTGGGAGTCTTAGATGAGGTCAATACACTCATCGGTGTGTGTAAAGCTAAAAGCCGGAATTTTACATATACGGTCAACAGCAGTCAGCTGGCTGATATTCTTGAGGATATTCAGCAAGATCTGTTTACTATCCAAGCTGTGACTGCCGGCTCTCCTAAAAGTCTGAACGCAGATAGAATCGAGGAACTCGAAGTTGTTATATCAGGCATCGAAAAAGAACTGCCTCCCATCAAGTCATTTCTTCTGTCTGGCGGAACCGAGTTGTCAGGACTGCTTGACTACGCGCGAGCTGTGGTGCGCCGAGCCGAGAGAGTCTTTGTAGGCTGTGCCGGGGCGGGGAATATTCCAGAAGGGATCTTAAAATATCTCAATAGGCTTTCTTCTCTGCTCTACGCTCTGGTTAGGTTTGTAAATCACGTCCAAGATGTAGAAGAAGTACCTCCGTCCTATTAAGGGAATGCCCTTATTCGATAAAGCTTTTTATTTTCCCTTATTTTTTATTTTGGGTGTGGGAGCTGCGGGTTTCGGAATACGGATTTGGTTGAGTCTCATTTTCGCTGCGATCGTCGGATATTTTATCTTCTCGTTCAGGCCCAAAAGGGTTTTGGTATTCGTCCTAATCTGTTTTGCTGGATACTTTTACCACGACCTCTACGTTGTTCTTCGCTCACACTCGGTTCCCCTAGGGGAAGAGCGAGTCTATGTCGGTTTAGTGGTCGACCAGCCTGAATTTGGCCTTAAAACAACCCTTCTTGATATCGCTCTTCAAAAACCGAATGAGGGTATGTTGCGAGTGTACTCTTCCTCGACAGAGAACATCCAATACGGAGACATTATAAGTTTTCAGGGAGTAGTCGAAGAGCAGACTGCAGAGACATATACGGTTGCCTTTCCTCAAAGTATTACAGTTTTAGAACGGCAAAGGGGCAATCCTGTTAAAAGTATTCTCTTCAGTATAAAAACCAAGATCATAGATAATCTGCAGGCAGTGCTGGCCCCGGAAAAGTCCGCCCTTATGGCCGGAATTCTGTTGGGCGAGCGGGCTGAATTTACTCCAGAGCTTAAAGAAGCAATGCGTTTGAGCGGGACCACTCATATAGTGGCGTTGTCTGGTTACAATATAGCTATTTTAGTGACTACTCTTTCTCTTGCCCTGGCTTATATATGTGATCGGCGCAAAGCATTCTGGCTGAGTTTAATGGTCATCCCTTTATTTGTGGTCATGACCGGTGCGGAGGCATCGGTTGTACGAGCGGGCATAATGGGATTAGTCACCTTACTAGCTGTACAGCAGGAACGGATTTACAGCCCTCGCAACGCCATCACTTTGACTGCTCTCGCAATGCTGATTTACGATCCGAGGTTGCTCAGTCGGGATGTTGGATTCCAGCTTTCTTTTGCCGCTCTTCTGGGAATGGTTTATTTTTATCCATGGATGATGCAGAAATTAAAGTGGCGAAGCGGCGGGTTTTTGAATTGGAGAACGAATGCTTTACAAACTCTCTCTGCACAGATAGCTGTGCTTCCGATTCTTCTGCCCACCTTTGGTTTTGTTGCTCCCACCGCACTTTTCGCGAACATTTTGATCTTGGAATTCGTTCCGCTTACAATGTTGGCCGGCTTTTTTACGGCCCTTAGCGGATTCTTATCTTATTACCTCTCTATTTTTATTGGATGGGGAACCAACCTTTTATTAAGTTATGAGATATTTATCATTCAGCTTTTCGCTCTTAATTGGGCTTAATATTGTTATCTGGGGCACGATTGCGGTGCATATGGCTTCTGCGGACCTGTGTCTTTATTTCCTCGACGTTGGACAAGGAGATAGCCAGCTTATCGATCTGCCAGAAGGCGGTAAAATTCTTATCGACGGGGGGCCTGGCAAGGAAACATCATTCCGATTAAGCAGGGTGCTCCCATGGTCAGACAAGTACATTGACTTGGTTCTCTTGACGCACGCTGAAAAGGACCATCTGGGTGGGTTGGGAGATGTAATAGCACGTCATCAAGTCGGTGCTTTTCTGTGGAGCGGCCAAGACGCCGTGACCGAGGATTGGGCGGAGCTTAGGAACATTTTATTCGAACGCAGTATACCCTTAGTACAAGTTGGCAAAGGAGATAGGATAATTCAGGGAGATAGCGTGCTGAGCGTTATATCTCCGGACCCAGAATTACCGGAGAACCCCAGTTCTAATGAGCGGTCGCTCGTCCTGATCTTAGAAAGCGAAGACGCAGCCGTACTCTATACAGCTGATATCAGTACAGAAATAGAAAATAAATTAACAGCAGAGAATGATGTAAACGTTGATATTCTGAAGGTAGCCCATCACGGTTCAAGGTTCTCCACCAGTCCCGCATTTTTAGAAGAGGCATCACCAGCCGTCGCCGTTATCGAGGTGGGAGATAATAATTATGACCACCCACATCGTACTACTCTGCAAAAGCTTGCAATGGCCGGGGCCAGTATTTATAGAACAGATATTAATGGGACCATTAGTCTTTTGATTCGAGACGGAAAGATCGGAGTAAAAGTAGAAAGACAAGCCGGGCAAAGTAATTGAGAGCGGGCCTCTTTTGTCTTATACTGAACTAAATTAGCATGCGTATCTTGGCGAGTGAGATATTGGAAAAAGTAGGTGAGAGGGTGGAGCTAGCCGGATGGGTGAGTGCTAGACGTGACCACGGTAAACTTATTTTTATTGACCTTCGCGACAGAACTGGAGTAGTTCAGCTTGTTTTTAACGCCAATAAACAGGTTGACGTATACAAATTAGCGGATACTCTCCGGCCCGAATGGGTGATTCGCATTGTGGGTGAGGTGGGAGAACGTCCTGCGGGGATGATTAACGAAGACATAGAAACGGGCAAAGTAGAGGTGGCCGTAGAAGAGTTGGAGATTTTGGCGGAGGCCGAGACACCTCCCTTTGAATTAAGCACGGACGGCTATGAAATTAATGAGGAGCTGAGGATGAAGTACCGGTATCTCGATATGAGGCGCGGGAGGATAAAGAAAAATCTCATCGCCCGGCATGAGATAACCGATTTTACCCGCCGGTTTTTCTATGACCACGGCTTTACCGAAGTTGAAACCCCATATATTAGCAAATCTACGCCGGAAGGTGCCCGTGACTATCTGGTTCCGTCCAGGCTTCAGCCGGGTATGTTTTACGCTTTGCCTCAGTCTCCCCAGCAGTATAAACAGCTTTTGATGATCGGCGGTCTAGAACGTTATTTCCAGATGGCTCGGTGTTTCAGGGATGAGGATACTCGGGGTGATCGTCAGCCTGAGTTCACCCAGATCGATATTGAGATGAGTTTTGTGGAGCAGGAAGACGTGCTGGGATTAATAGAAGAATATTTAATACAGCTTTCCAGCAAACTTTATCCTCATAAGAAATTGACGCTGGAGAATGGAAGAATACCCAGGATGCTCTATGAAGTTGCTATGAGCAAATATGGCACCGATAGACCCGATGTTCGTAAAGATAAAAAAGACGATAACGAATTCGCTCCTGTCTTTGTGGTTGATTTCCCGATGTTCGAGCAGAGAGAAGATAAAAGTTGGGGAGCGGCTCATCATCCCTTCACTATGCCGGACGTAAAAGATGCAAAAGAACTGAAAGCGAAATTCAAAAAAGCCCCTCTGTCTATTAAGGGCCTTCAGTATGATGTTGTTCTGAACGGTTGGGAAATCTTCGGTGGTTCCATCCGCAACCATAATCCGGAACTGCTCAAAGCGGTATTTGAAGTAATGGGGCACAAGAGTAAAGATATAGAGGAGCGGTTCGGGCATCTGCTCAAAGCCTTCCGCTATGGTGTACCTCCTCACGGCGGGATAGCTTGCGGCTTTGATAGGCTGGTGGCAATTCTCCAGAATGAACCCAATATTCGTGAAGTCATCGCTTTTCCGAAAACAGGCGACGGCCGAGACCTAATGATGGATGCGCCGTCCGCAGTGGATAAGAAGCAGTTGAAAGAGTTGGGACTGAGTGTTAAAAAAAGTAAGAAGAATGAATAAGAAGGAAAGAAGCTTGGTGCTCATTAAACCGGACGGCGTTCAGAGAGGATTGATTGGAGAGGTTATAAAACGTTACGAAAGAACTGGCCTAAAGCTAGTTGGCCTTAAAATGTTCGTGCCCACGGCCGACTTTGTAAAGAAACATTATTTGCTTGATCCAGGTTGGAAACAGAGCAATGGAGAGAAAACAATAAATGCTTATAAAGCCAAGGGCCAGGAGCCCCCGATCAGTGATCCAATCAAAGCTGCTGAGAAAACATTAGGAAGACTGAAATCTTATATATCTTCTGGTCCGGTCGTGGCTATGGTTTGGCAGGGGATGAACGCGGTAGAAGTCATCAGAAAAATAACTGGAGGGACAGAACCGCGCACATCAGACATCGGTACGATAAGGGGAGATTTCACCATCGATTCTTATGAAATTGCCGATTTAGATGATCGGTCAGTCAGGAACATTATTCATGCGTCGGGCTCTCCCAAAGAAGCCGAGATGGAGGTGAAACACTGGTTCGAAGACGAGGAGCTGATGAATTACAGATTGGTTGGCGAAGAGATCCTTTACGACGTTAATCTAGACGGCATTTTGGAATAGGTTATTAATATATCTCGACGCCTTTTCGTGTTTAAATAGCTGCATATTTGATATAATAAGAGCAGTTCCGCTCACAAGTATCCGATCAAACAATTTTTTAAGGGAGACCTACATCGCTTGTTTCTTAGGAATCAAGCTGCGGTCACCCACCTGGAGAATTCCGGGTTACTGCCGAGCGGGACATGAAAAAACAGGCGAGAGCCTGTTTTTTCATTGAAAGAGAACTACTTTATCGGACTGCCGGGATTCGAACCCGGTCTATGTGCACCCCATGCACACGTGCTGGCCGTTGACACTACAGTCCGTAGTGAAAAAATAATCCAAACGCTTCGTGCTTAGATTATCTTTTCGCGCCCGGACTGCTCAGCAAATTATCTTGGGATAATTTGTGACAGTCCGTTGTGGCAGCCCCGTATTTAAAATATCAGCCTACTTCGTCTTCTTTGAAAAAGCCTTAATACATCTTGTGCAGGCGAGCACCCGCTTCCCTTTATCATCTAGGGCTTTTTGTAAATTAGGCTGTTTCCTTTGTAGGGGAGTCGGGTTGAAGTGGCCACGCAGCTTATTTCTTTTGCCGGCTTTTTTGGAGCCCTTCCCGCATATCTCACAATTTTTCATGGTGTGGTATAAATATATGACTGCAGGAATATGGATAACATACAAACGAGCATATTTCAAATAGTTGTTTTGATCCTTTCGGTAGTTATCCACGAAGTCGCTCACGGTGTGGTCGCCCTTAAGTTGGGCGATGAGACCGCTAAAAATGCTGGCAGGTTGACTCTTAATCCGCTAGCTCATATCGATCCCGTCGGTTCGGTCTTCTTGCCCCTGACATTGGTCTTGATCCGGTCCCCCTTTCTTATCGGTTGGGCTAAACCGGTACCGTATAATCCTCTCAATTTACACAAGGATTATAAGTACGGACCGGTTAAGGTTGCTCTCGCCGGTCCCGGAACTAACTTAGGCATCGCCATCATAATGGGCCTGATCATCAGGGTCTTCGGCTTAGCACTTGGTTCGGTTACGGTCGCGCTGCTGGTGCAGATCGTCTTTATTAATGTTCTCCTAGCTGTTTTTAATCTCGTGCCGGTACCTCCCCTAGATGGTTCCAAAATCCTGACTCTTTTTCTGCCGGCCAGATATTCTTATGTGCTGCAGAGCGTTGGAACAGGGGGTATTCTCTTTGTTTTCCTATTCTTGTATCTCTTCTCGGGGATAGTTTTCAGTATTACCAATCTACTGGCCTCTCTCATCATCGGTCTTCCATTATCGTAATTTTTGATTGACAGCACTAGTGATTGAACTTATATTTACCCAGTTAGAAGCTGAATTAGAGTCAGCTGTTTCGGCCGGCCGCCTCGGGCGGTTTGTTTCTAGCGAAGAAGATGTTAAAATAAATGCCAACCATTAATCAATTAGTAAAGAAAGGCAGAAAGACGGCGTCCCGAAAAGATAAAACTCCGGCGCTTTCGTATGGTTTTAACCATCTAAAGAACAAACCATCGCATTATCCCTCACCGCTGAAACGGGGAGTCTGCTTGAAGGTTTTTACAACCACTCCCAAAAAACCAAACTCCGCTCTGAGAAAAGTAGCCAGAGTCCGTTTAACCAATGGTCAGGAAGTGACAGCCTATATTCCTGGAGAGGGACACAGGCTTCAGGAGCATTCAGTGGTTGTTATTCGCGGAGGCCGGGTAAAAGATTTGCCGGGAGTACGATATCACATTGTGAGGGGTGTATTGGATACCACTGGTGTTGAGAACAGAAAACAAAAGCGTTCAAAGTACGGAGCTAAGAAGCCAAAGGGGAATTAGTTATGAGAAAAAGACCGGCCACAAAGAGATCTCATCAGCCCGATCCCATCTATGGGAGTGTTGCGGTTGCGAGATTTGTCAATTATCTGATGAAGGGAGGTAAAAAAAGTGCAGCCGAGAAGGTTATGTATGGGGCGATGGAGATCTTAAAGAAAAAAATGAAGACAGAGGAGCCTTTGGCAATATTTGAAAAAGCTATAGAAAATGCTACTCCTCAGCAGGAAGTGGGCTCCAAAAGGATCGGCGGAGCTAATTATCAGATACCGAAAGAGGTTAGACCTGACCGCAAATTCGTTTTGGCTAGTCGCTGGATTATACAGGCAACTCGGAAGAAGTCTGGTAGGCCGATGGCCGAAAGACTCGCTGATGAATTGTTAGCCGCTTACAACAACGAGGGCGACGCTATCAAGAAGAAACAGGACGTTCATCGTATGGCTGAAGCCAACAGGGCCTTCGCGCACTTCGCACGATAGAATGATTAGGAAATATCCTCTTGAGAAAGTAAGGAATATTGGCATCATTGCCCATATTGATGCAGGTAAAACAACCGTTTCCGAACGCATTCTTTTTTATACGGGTATCTCGCACAAAATAGGTGAGGTTCACGAGGGCGAAGCCACTATGGACTGGATGGAGCAGGAGAGGGAAAGGGGGATAACCATTACCTCTGCTGCGACCACAACTTTCTGGACGCCAACTTATGCTAAGGACGATAAAAACAAAGAGCACAGAATCAACATTATTGACACTCCCGGGCATATCGATTTTACAGTTGAAGTCAAACGGTCCATGCGGGTTTTGGACGGAGCTGTAGTTGTCTTTGATGGAGTGGCCGGGGTGGAGCCGCAATCAGAAACTAATTGGCATTATGCCGACGAGTATAAAGTGCCCAGGATCTGTTTTATTAATAAACTGGACAGAACGGGAGCCAACTTTGAAAAAAGTTTCCAGTCTATCAGAAAGCGTCTGACCAAGAACGCAGTCGCATTACAGCTCCCAATCGGTATCGAATCCAATTTCTCCGGAGTTATTGACCTGATCTCTAACAAAGCTTTTGAGTTCAAAGGTGATAAGGGCCAAGATGTAACAGAGGTGCCTGTTCCCGAGAATATGAAAGAAGAGGCGGCAAAATATCGGACTGAGCTTGTTGAAAAAATTGCCGAAAACGACGAGACCCTAACAGAGAAATATCTAAAAGGAGAAGCCATTTCAGAAAAAGAACTTAAAGAATCGCTTAGAAGATCGGTGCTGAAGGTTGAATTAGTTCCCGTACTTTGCGGGTCGGCCCTTAAAAATAAAGGGGTACAACCGATGCTGGATGCAGTTGTGGATTATCTTCCTTCTCCCCTCGATGTCCCTCCCGCTCAGGGTATTGATCCAAAAACGGATCAAGAAGCCGTACGAGAGCCTCGGGATGATGAACCCCTGGCCGCTTTGGCTTTCAAAGTGGCAGCCGATCCTTTTGTAGGCACCTTGACCTACTTCAGAGTTTATTCGGGCAGTCTTCAAAGAGGCAGCTATATCCTAAATGCTACTAAGAATAGTCAAGAAAGAGCCGGAAGAATATTGCGGATGCACGCGAATCATAGAGAGGAGGTGGAATCAATTTATGCCGGTGAGATCGGTGCTTTGGTTGGCCTGAAAGACACTACAACTGGAGATACTTTGACTGACCCCGAGCACCCGATCATTCTTGAGAAGATCAGTTTCCCTGAGCCTGTTATTGAACAGCGTATTACGCCTAAAACTAAAGCAGATCAGGAGAAAATGGGTATCGCCCTTCGGAAACTTTCGGATGAAGACCCGACTTTTAGGGTTAGCACCGACGCGGAGACGGGTGAGACGCTTATTGCCGGCATGGGAGAATTACACTTGGAGGTAATCATCGACCGCCTTAAGCGTGAGTTCAGTGTCGGTGCTTCTGTAGGCAGGCCACAGGTTTCATACAAAGAGACGATTAGTGCTGAAGCTGAAGCCGAAGGTAAATATATCAGACAATCTGGCGGCCGAGGACAATATGGGCACGTTTTGATCCGGGTAAAGCCCCTTGGGCGCGGCAGCGGTTTTGAGTTCACCAACTCGATTAAAGGGGGCACTATCCCGGCTGAGTTTATTCCCGCCGTGGAAAAAGGTATCAAAGAAGCCCTGTCAAAAGGTGTGATTGCCGGTTATAACATAATTGATCTTGAGGTAGAGCTCTATGACGGATCTTATCACGAGGTTGATTCGTCTGAAGCAGCCTTCAAGATAGCCGGCTCGATAGCGCTTCAGGAAGGAGTGAGACGGGCAAAGCCCATTATTTTGGAACCGATTATGAAGGTTCAAGCGACTACTCCGATGGAGTTCTTCGGCGATGTCACGGGCGACATTTCTTCAAAGAGAGGGCGTATAGAGTCAATGGAAGATAGAGAAAATCTAAAGATTGTTGTTGCTCATATCCCATTGTCAGAGATGTTCGGATATGCAACCAAATTAAGGTCGATGACTCAGGGCAGAGGATTCTTCAACATGGAATTCGAGGATTATGAACCTCTTCCTAAAAGCCTTGAGGAAAAGGTGGCTGAAGGAAGAAAATAGAATCTATTCTGAATTCCTTGTTTATGTCGTTTATCCAGAGTTTTATCGGAGGAAAGTGTTGACACTGACAACAGCCCCAGATAGAATGCTGAAAGTCGAAAATAACATTTCACGAAATCAATAAACATTAATTAAATGGCAGAGAAATTTACGCGCGTGAAACCGCACGTTAACGTTGGCACTATCGGTCATGTAGACCACGGTAAGACTACGCTCACAGCAGCTATAATGCATGTCCTGCAGATGAAGGGCTTGATCAAAAAGGCTTCGAGCGTTGACGAAATTGATAAGGCCCCCGAAGAGAAAGAGAGGGGTATTACTATTGCTCTTTCTCACCAGGAATATGAGTCAGAAAAAAGGCACTATGCCCACATCGATGCTCCTGGTCACGCTGACTACATTAAAAACATGATTACCGGTGCTGCCCAAATGGACGGTGCTATTTTGGTAGTTTCGGCGGCTGATGGCCCCATGCCTCAGACACGAGAGCACATTGTATTAGCTCGTCAGGTGGGAGTACCTGCCATCATAGTCTTTCTTAATAAAACAGATCAGGTTGATGACCCAGAGCTTATCGATCTGGTTGAGGCGGAGATTAGGGAATTACTCAATAAGTATGAGTTTCCCGGCGATGAGGTTCCGATAATCAGAGGCAGTGCCCTGAAAGCATTGGATACCACTTCTGCCGATGATGAAGCGGCCAAGCCGATACTGGAGCTTGTTAAATATCTTGACGAATATATCCCAGAACCCCAAAGGGACTTGGATAAGCCGTTCTTAATGCCGGTTGAAGATGTCTTTACTATCGAAGGCAGAGGGACGGTTGTAACCGGCAGGATTGAGAGGGGGAAGATCAAAGTCAATGAAGAAGTAGAGATCATCGGTATTCGCCCAACCCAAAAGACTGTTATCACTGGTGTCGAAATGTTCAACAAAGAACTCGACGAAGGTCTGGCCGGAGATAATGTTGGGGTGCTCTTAAGAGGATTAAAGAAAGAAGATGTAGAGAGAGGTCAGGTAGTGGCCGCTCCAGGAAGCGTCACCCCGCACACAGAATTCGAAGCAGAGATTCTTTTGCTCTCAAAAGAAGAGGGAGGTAGACATACCCCCATCTTCCCGGGATACAAGCCTCAATTCTATATTCGAACAACAGATGTAACCGGAGAGGTAACTCTGCCGGAAGGAACTGAGATGGCAATGCCGGGAGATACGGTTAATTTTTCCGTTAAGCTTATTTCTCCGGTTGCCTTAGAGGAGAAACAGCGGTTTGCCATCCGTGAAGGTGGCAAGACGGTAGGTGCCGGAGTCGTCACCAAAATCAATAAATAGTTCATCCCAGCAGGAATATGGCTAAAGCTGAAGCGCCCAATGAGAAGATGAGGCTTAGAATTAAGTCTTATGATCATCGCCTCCTTGATAATTCCTGTAAACAAATTGTTGAGACACTTCAGAGACAACATGTAGAAATGGTGGGGCCGATCCCACTTCCTACCAGCTTCCGGCGCTATACCGTAAATCGCTCCAGCTTTGTTCACAAAGATTCAAGGGAACAGTTCGAATTGAGAGTCCACAAGCGTCTAATCGACATCCTTAAGCCTTCAGCTAAGATCATAGAGTCGCTGAGCGACTTGAACTTACCCGCTGGAGTAGAGGTAGAAATAAAGGCAGCGTCCTAGTGCTGAAAGTTGGTTTTAGGCTCCAAAACTCCGGTCTTCTGCGGCCGAAGTTTTGGTTTCAAATCCCTTGTCTTCCAAAACTGACTAGTGTACTATTACCTGGCCTTTTTGGCGTTTTATTTTATCAAGGGCCACCAGATGACCCAGGTTGTGATGAATTACACCGAAGGAAAAAAGAAAAAAATGGGACAAATATTCCGCGAAGAGGAAGTTGTGCCCGTAACTTTTATAGAACTCGACGCCGATGAGGATGTTGAGTTCGTCGCAGGTGAGAAGCTGAGGATTGTGGCTAAGAGCCGAGGCCGTGGGTTTCAAGGTGTAGTTAAGAGGCATGGTTTCCACGGAGGACCGAAAACACACGGCCAAAAGCATACTCATCGAGCATCTGGATCAATTGGAGCAACTGGACCGCAAAGAGTTCTACCCGGCACTCGCATGGCCGGCAGAATGGGCTCGGTTAAGGTAAACCTTAAAAGTGTTGAGGTGGTTGCCTTTGAAAAGTTAAGAAGGCTTTTGGTGGTCAAAGGGCCAGTACCAGGTATGAAGGGAAATTGTGTCAAGATTTTCAAAAAATAGTTATGAAAAGCGATCTCTATAACCAAGAGGGTCAGAAAATAGGCACAGCCGAATTGCCCGGCCGTGTTTTCGGAGTTGCCTGGAATGCGGATTTAGTTCATCAAGCTCTAAGAGTCCAGGCTGCCAATGTACGGCAGCCTCTGGCTCATGTTAAAGGCAGAGGTGATGTCCGGGGCGGTGGTCGAAAACCGTGGAGACAAAAGGGAACGGGAAGAGCCAGACACGGCTCGATAAGATCACCCCTTTGGAAAGGGGGCGGCGTCACTCACGGACCCAACAAAGACAGGGTTTTCTCCTTGAAGATAAATAGAAAGATGCGTCAGAAAGCACTCTTCTCTGTTCTGTCCAGAAGGCTGAAAGAAAATGAGGTGCGCATTATTGAATCAGCAGAGATCTCTGAACCTAAAACTAAACTATTGCAAAAATGGTTAAAGGTATTCTCTCCGAAAGAAAATGCACTCATTATTGTCAGAAACGAGAACAAATATATTTTTAAGGCGGCGAGCAACCTTTCTAAGGTGACGGTGACGGATGCCCGCGCTCTGAATGTTTATGACTTATTGCGCCCCGCCGTTATCCTCATAGATTATCCGGCCGTGGAAGAAATAGATAATCACTACCATGCCAGCCGACAATAATTTGATCAAAAAACCGCTGATTAGCGAAAAAGGGACTGAATTAGCAGGGCTGAATAAATATATTTTTCTAGTTCAACCGGGGGCCAATAAGACACAGGTTAAAAAAGCTGTCGAATCTATTTATAAGGTTAACGTTACGCAGGTAAATATCGTTCGTAATCGGCAGAAGGAAGAGGGTTATAAAAAAGCGATTGTAACCCTGCATTCCGGGCAGGCCATAGATATAGTTCCACACTAGAATGAAAAAGTTCAGACCCTACACGCCTTCAAGAAGAAAAATGACCGTTGTTAGTTACAGTGCCTTGAGCGGTGTCAAACCTATGCGATCTGCGACGGTGAATTTGAAGCGCAATTCCGGACGTAATAATTTGGGCAGAATAACTGTCAGGCACAAAGGTGGCGGAGTAAAAAGACTTTATCGGATGGTCGATTTTAAGCAGGATAAGTATGATATCCAGGGGAAAATAGAAGCTATCGAATATGATCCCTATAGAAGTGCCTTCATTATGAGGGTGGCTTATACTGATGGGGAAAGACGTTATCACCTCGCATATGATAAGGCCAGCGTAGGAGATATCATTCTCACCTCTGAGAAAGCACCCTTGAAAGATGGTAATAGGCTGCCTCTTAGTAAGATTCCGGTTGGTTATCCGGTTCATAATGTTGAGCTTCAACCCGGAAAAGGAGGGAAAATCATCCGCAGCGCCGGTTCTTCTACTCAAGTCCTAGCGCATGAAGGCAGATATGCTCATCTCAAAATGCCTTCAGGGGAAGTGAGAAAAGTGCTCTCGAACAATCTTGCAACTACTGGGCAGGTTTCCAATCAAGAGTACAGTTTGACCGTCATTGGCAAGGCTGGTAGAAAAAGGCTTATGGGGATAAGACCCACCGTCAGGGGGACAGCCATGAATCCAGTTGATCATAAATATGGAGGCGGTGAAGGAAAGCAGCCCCGCGGGACAAAACGTCCTAAAGATATCTGGGGTAATGTTATCGGCGGGCGTAAAACTAGACGTAAGAAAAAGTGGTCGAACAAACTTGTGGTCAAAAAACGAGTAAGTAAGAGAAACAGATAAATTATGTCCAGAAGTTCGAAAAAAGGGCCATATGTGGATGCGAAGCTCATGAAGAAAATAACAGCCGCTGATCCCGAGAAAAGAGTGGCTATTAAAACATGGGCGAGGTCATCCTCGATCGCTCCCGAAATGGTAGGCTATATGCTGGGTATTCATAACGGAAGAGATTTCATAGAAGTTTTGATCTCTGAAGAAATGGTTGGCCATAAGTTGGGCGAATTTGCACCGACACGCAAATTCACAAGACACGGAGGAAAAATCCAGAAAGAATTAGAGCAAAAAGCCAAAACCGATAGTTAATCATGTCCGGGACAGATACTAATAAAATCAGTCGAGCAAGCATCCGCAACCTTAATATTTCTCCCAGAAAGGTCCGGCTAGTGGCTGATTTGATCAGGGGTATGGAAACTAGCGATGCCCTGGCTCAGCTCGAATTGCTTAACAAGCGCAGCAGCCAGCCGCTGGCTAAACTCCTAAAATCCGCCATAGCTAATGCCAAAACGAAGGGGTTAGATATTAATCGTTTAGTCATTGATGTTATCACCGTGGATAAAGGAAGAATGCTGAAGCGAGCTCTTGCCCGAGGGCGCGGACGGGTCTCTGCCATCCAAAAAAAGCAAAGTCATGTTAGCCTGGTGCTTAGAGAGTCTGACACCGTCCAGAAATCCCGCTTTGTGATAGTTGAGAAACCCAAGAGCACTAAGCAGCCAAAGCAGACGGCGGGTAGTAAGAAGGCTAAGCCCGATAGGAAAGACGAAATGATCAAAAAAGAGAAAAAGCCGAACTTCGTAAAGAAGCTTTTCCAAAGAAAATCAGTATAGTAATGGCTAGAAAGATAAATCCAGTTGTCCAGCGTTTGGGTATTAACAGAGATTGGGAGTCAAAGTGGATGCCGCCTGGAGGTAGGTATGCTCGCTATTTGCAGGAAGATGAGATCATTCGTAGGATCATCGATGAGAAAATTAGCAAGGCGGGAATTGACCGTATTGAGATAGAGCGAACCCCAAACCAACACAAAATCACGATTCGGTCCGCTCGGCCCGGTATTGTAATCGGCCGGGGCGGCAAAGGTATTGAAGAACTCAGCCGCGCTATCCAGAAAGCGACCGGTATTACTACACCGTTCAATTTGAATGTTGAAGAAATTCGGCGAACCGAGATATCCGCGTCCGTTATGGCTCAGAACATTGCCTGGGATATTGAGCGGCGTATGCGGTTCAGAAGGGTAATGAAACGGCATCTTGATATAGCTATGCAGAACAGAGACGTGCAGGGAGCTAAGATCAAAGTGGCAGGCCGCTTAAATGGTGCGGAGATAGCCAGATCCGAATCTCTAATGAAGGGGAAACTTCCCTTAACCACCCTCAGGGCCAATATCGATTATGGAGACGCAAGGGCTAATACCACTTACGGTGTGATCGGGATCAAGGTGTGGCTCTATAAGGGAGAAATATTCGAAAAATCTAAGAAAAGAGAATAAAAGACTATGTTGTTAATGCCTAGAAAAGTTAAACACAGAAAGTGGCATAAGGGCCGTTCGAGAAAGAGAGACCTAGAAACACGAGGAACGAAGGTCAGTTTTGGCGAGTTTGGGCTGCAGGCACTTGGACGGTCATGGCTAAGCTCTAAGCAGATAGAGGCTGGCAGGAGGGCCGTTACTCATTATTTGAAACGTGAGGGAAGGGTCTGGATAAGAGTGTTCCCGGATAAGCCTGTCACCCAAAAAGCAGCCGAAGTTGGTATGGGCGGAGGCAAGGGCGCAGTTGATCATTATGTTTTTCCGGTTAAGCCGGGGAGGATAATATTTGAGATAGGGGGAGTAAGCGAAGAAAAGGCCCGCGGTGCCCTTGATAGGGCAAAGCACAAGATGCCGTTTAAGACAAAGTTCGTATGCAGAGATTAGGATACACCTATGAAAAAGAACGAAATTAAAAAGTTAAATAGCAAAACACCCGCCGATCTTAAAAAATCGTTGGTTGAGGCAAGAGAGGAGCTGCGAGTATTGAGATTTGATCTAGCTGCCGGTAAAGTGAAGAACATCCAAAAAGCCAAGGAAGTAAGAAAGAAAATAGCGCGCATTCTGACATTCATCCGATTAAAAGAAACCGAGACACAGGCTATTTAAATATGGACAACGAAAAAAGAAGAAAAAAACTAAAAGGTCTGGTTACTTCGGACAAGATGAATAAAACGGTTGTGGTCACCGTCAGCACAAGTAAGATGCATCCGAAGTATTTTCGTTATTTCACAAGAAGTTCTAAGTTCAAAGCTCATGATGAGAATAACCAGTATAAAGTTGGCGATAATGTGATTATTGAGGAAACCAGACCTCTTTCAAGAGAAAAACGGTGGCGAGTCGTCGGTTTATTGAAAGAGCAAGATAAACAGCGATGATCCAAGAGGGCACACTTTTAAAGGTAGCCGATAACTCTGGAGCGAAAATAGTCCGCTGTTTTAGAGTGCTGGGAGGCAGCCGCAGACACTATGCTGGGATCGGTGATACCATTATCGTTTCAGTGAGAGTAGCAGAACCGCGCAAATCGATTAAGAAGAAAGATGTCGTCAGGGCTGTTGTTGTCCGAACAAGAGCTCCCCTGAAACGTAAGGACGGTACTTATCTTCGTTTTGATGAAAATTCCGTCGTTATTATAGAAAGAGAGAAGCCTGATCCGCAGGCAACCAGAATTTTTGGGCCGATACCGCGCGAGGTCAAAGAAAAAGGGTTCGAAAAGATCGCCTCAATAGCTCAGGAAATTATTTAAGATCATGGCCTCCGTTGGAAAAATAAAAATCAAAAAGGGAGACAAGGTAATAGTGCTGAAAGGAAGAGACAGGGGGAAAATTGGCAAGGTGGTGAAGGTATCGCCTGGCAATCGTAAGCTGACCGTGGACGGGCTGAACTTATTTAAGAAAACTATAAGAGCCACTCGTCAGGGTGAAAGAGGGCAAGTCGTTGATAAGCCTTTCCCGTTGGAGGTGGCAAATGTGCAATTAGTGTGTCCGTCCTGTAATAAAGCAACCCGTATTGGTAGCCGCGTTATTAAAGATAGAAAAGAAAGATATTGTAAAAAATGCGAAGCGAAAATTTAGAAAAAATAATAATAGCTACTGGCCTCGGCCAGCAAAGACAGAGCAGCCAATTCGAGTCCTCCTTTCTTCCGGAGATAATGAAAGAGCTTGCTTTGATTACCGGCCAGAAGCCGGTTCAATGTTTGGCTAAACAGTCTATAGCCGGATTCAAATTAAGAGCCGGCAACTTAGTGGGATTGAGAGTGACCTTGAGGGGGAAAAGGATGGCGGACTTCTTGTATCGCATGGTAAATATAGCATTGCCTAGGGTGCGTGACTTCAGAGGCATCGATCCGAAGCAGATAGATAGCGAGGGGAATTTGACAATAGGTTTCAGGGACCATAGTGTGTTCCCTGAAATTATTCCCGAAGAGTCAAAGCACGATTTCGGTTTCCAGGTTACCTTGGTTTCCAGGGTGGATAATTCCCGAAAAGCTATTGAATTTTTTGAAGGGATCGGGATACCGTTCATGAAGAAAAAATAAAACATGGCAAGGAAAGCATTAGTCTTAAAATCGAAAAAAGAGCCTAAATATACCACCCGGGTTATCAGGCGCTGTTTTAGATGCGGTCGGAAAAGGGCCTATATGAGGGATTTCGACCTGTGCCGTATTTGTTTTAGGGAACTTGCGACTAAAGGCCGTATTCCCGGGGTTAAAAAAGCCTCTTGGTAGAAACATATGTATCACGATACTTTAATCAGAATTCAAAACGGTTTTATGAGGGGCAAATCAAGGGTGAAAGTACCTTATTCTCAGCTTGATTTCAGCATTCTTGAATTATTGACTGGCATGGGATATCTAGAGGCAGTACAGCGGAAGGGAAGAGGTACCAAGCGTATTATTGATGTCAAGCTGAAGTACCACAGTGATAAAAGCCCGGCCCTTTCTAAGATCAAGTTCGTCAGTCGTCCGTCCCGTCCTATGTATACAGGCTATTTGAAACTTAAGCCGTCTCATCAGGGATACGGACATTTTATAGTCTCAACTCCTCAAGGGATAATGGACGGTATGGATGCAAAGAGAAAGAAAGTCGGCGGACAGATCCTGTTCGAAGTTTGGTAAAACATGAGTAAGATAGGCAATAAACCCATTAATATTCCGGCTGGAGTTGATGTCCGTGTTGGGTCCGAGGCAATCGAGATCAAGGGACCGAACGCCTCTTTGCAGGTGCCGATCCTGAGGAACGTAGAAGTAGAGGTAAAAGACGGGCAGGTTCGCTTTAGTATCAAGAACGAGAACACGCAGTCCAAAAGCGACTGGGGAACTATGCGTGCTTTGGTGCAGAATGCGGTCAGTGGCTCTACAGAAAACTTTGTTAAAACGTTGATTCTTGAGGGTGTTGGTTTTCGGGCCAGCATGGAGGGAGAACAGCTTATTATGAATTTGGGCTTTTCTCATCCCGTAAAATTTCTTGCCCCAGAGAACGTAAAGATCGAAGTCGACGGCAATTTTATCAAGGTATCAGGTGCCGATAAATCGCAAGTCGGAGAAGCGGCAGCTAATATTCGAAAATTGAAAAAACCAGAGCCTTATAAAGGCAAGGGGATAAGATATGCTGACGAAGTGATCAGAAGGAAGGCCGGAAAGAAAGCCGTTAGCGGTAGTTCCTGATCTAATCGCCATGAAAAATAAAACTTTAATTAAACGGTCTGTCAGACAAAAAAGGACGCGGTCCAGGATTTTTGGAGTACCCGAGAAACCCAGAGCTTCTGTCTTCAGAAGCCATCAGTATTTAGAGTTACAGTTGATTGATGATACAGCTGGTAAAACGATGGTCCGGGTTTCTACCAAAGAGACAGAAGGAGCATACAGTAAAACGGAATCTGCACAGAAAGCGGGCGAACTGTTAGCTAAAAGAGCTAAAGAGGCTGGTATCAACGAAGTTGTTTTCGATAGGCGTCATTATAAGTATCACGGCCGAGTGAAGGCTGCAGCTGAGGGTATGCGCGCCGGCGGACTCAAACTATAATCAGAGCATATGGCATTTGATAGAAAAAAAGAGGGGGATCGCATGAAAGCCCGTAAATCGGAGTTCGAAGAGCAGGTCGTCGATCTTAGGAGGGTCACACGTGTGATGGCGGGAGGGAAACGATTCCGCTTTAGGGCAACCGTTATTATCGGCGACGGCAAGGGAAGAGTGGGCGTTGGTATAGCTAAGGGCCTTGACGTGGAAACCTCTATCAATAAAGCCAGAGCTAAGGCAAAAAACAATATTATTGGAATAGATATCAAAAACGGCACTATCGCTCATGAAGTGAAGGCGAAATATAGCGCCGCTCAGGTTTTACTGAAACCGGCCCCCGAAGGACATGGCCTTATGGCTGGCGGTTCTCCGAGGTTAGTGCTCAAATTAGCCGGCGTGAGGGACGTTACGGCTAAGTGTTTGGGTAATACCAACAATAAATTGACCAATGCACTAGCAGCGATCGAGGCGCTCAAGAAACTTAAAAAATAGAACTATGAATCTTCATCAGCTTGTTCCGTTACACAAAAAAGCTTCGAAAAAGAGAATCGGACGCGGAGGGAAACGTGGTACATATTCGGGTAAAGGTGTTAAGGGGCAAAAATCGCGTGCTGGCAAAAGAATCCGGCCGGGAACACGGGATTTGATCCAACAGATCCCGAAATTGAGAGGCTCAAGAAATATGGGTGCTCGCAAAAGAAAGCGCGGCTCCAGGCGTGTCAGCGAACAGATAAACTCTAATGCTCAGCAAACTAGTTAAAGCGTTCAGGCTTAAGGATATTCGGAATAAGATACTGATCGTAGCGTTGATTTTAGTATTCTTCAGAGTTTTGGCGAATATCCCCATCCCCGGTGTAGACCAGCAGGCACTCAGCAATTTCTTTTCTAGTAACCAACTCTTCGGCTTTCTGAATCTTTTTTCCGGCGGAGCTTTGCAGAACCTTTCGATTGCTATGCTCGGTCTTAGCCCATACATCACAGCCATTATTATTATGCAGCTTTTAACGATGGTGTTCCCGAGGCTGAAGGCGATGTATTACGAAGAAGGAGAGCAGGGCAAAACAAAATTTAACCGTATTTCCCGGTATTTGACGGTGCCGTTGGGAGCTATGCAGGGCTTTGGTTTTATAAAACTGCTGGCCTCACAGGGGGTTGTGCCGAATTTCACCATCGCAGAGACTTTAGTCAACGTAACGATCATCGTGGCTGGATCCATGGTGTTAGTGTGGCTGGGCGAACTGATTGACGAACAGAAGATCGGCAACGGTGTTTCTATCTTAATTATGGCCGGTATTTTAAGCGGCCTGCCTATCGCTGTTAGAAATGCACTGGTCTCATATACTCCGAGCGACCTGATCACCTACGGATCGTTCATCGTGCTGACCCTCGTAGTTATAGCGAGTATTGTCGTGGTGAACGAAGGCGAAAGGAAGGTACCCATTTCTTATGCAAGGCGTGTCAGGGGCAATAAACTTTATGGCGGAGTGAGCAGCTATCTGCCGTTCAGAGTTGGTCAGGCCGGAGTTATCCCGATCATTTTCGCCATTTCTTTGCTTATTTTCCCTCAATTTTTCGGTCAGATCATCTCTATTGCATCGGCTGATTGGGGTGCTCGAGTAAACGCCTTCACGGCTAATTTTATGAATAATCAGCTGCTCTATGGCAGTATCTACTTTTTACTCGTTTTCATTTTTACCTATTTTTATATTGGCATTACTTTCGACCCGGAAGAGATATCCAAAAATCTGCAGAGAAGCGGCGGTTTTATCCCAGGCATCCGGCCAGGGCATCCAACAGCCGTCTATCTGAAAAGCGTGGTTGCCCGGGTCACACTTTTTGGCGCTACTTTCTTGGGTCTGATCGCTATCCTCCCGCTTTTAGTACAGGCCATGACCGGAACCCAGGCACTTCAGATCGGCGGCACCTCTATTTTGATCACAGTTGCTGTAGCTTTGGATATGGCGAAACAAATTGATTCTCAAGTTACGGTTCGTGAATACGAAGGCGCATGAGGATGAAAGCCATTATAGTAACGGGCCCTCCGGGTGCGGGTAAGGGGACGCAAGCGACTTATATCGCCGACGAGTTAGGCTTAGTGCACTACGACACTGGAAGTAAGCTCCGCGAATTAATTGCTACTGGTCAAATAGCCGAGGGGGGACATTTTGAAGGTAAATTAAATGATCCCGCTGAAGTTCGTGAAATAGTAAAAAAAGACGTTCTCGCTATTGCTAAGTCTGGTAGGGGCGTAGTCCTTAGCGGTTCGCCCAGAACTCTATTAGAAGCTTTTGGAGACATCAATAATGAGGGGTTGGTAAACCTCCTAGAACGCTTATATGAAAAACAGAACGTGATTATTTTTTCGATAGAAATTTCTCTGGAAGAGTCAATAGAAAGAAACACTAAGAGGGGAGAGGGACGTTTTGATGATAAAGAAGATGTAATCAGGCTAAGATATAAAGAGCAATACGAAGAGAATATCATCCCTACAATTAAAGTTATCGAAGAAGCTGGGTTCAGGGTAATACATATAGATGGTGCACCCTCTCGTGAAGAAGTTTTTGCTGACATCAAAAAGCATTTGAGCGAGATAGTCTAATTTTCGAATGGCTCTTATAAAATCTCCCGAGCAGATCGAGAAGATCAAGAGGTCTGCCAGGATTTTGGCATTTACTTTGCGCACTCTTCAGCGTGCAGCTGGAGTCGGGATAAACCTCTTAGAACTCGAAGAGTTAGCCCGGAAGAAAATAGAAAACGCCGGAGGCCGACCCGCTTTTCTTGGTTATCTGCCGGATGGTGCTAAAAGACCCTTTCCCTTTGCTCTCTGTATTTCCCTGAATGATACTATTGTTCATGGACAGCCACATAATTATGCATTACAAAACGGCGACCTACTGAAGCTGGATTTGGGTATCAACTGGCACGGGGGGATTAGCGATGCTGCGCTGACTGTACCTATCGGCCGAATAACTGAACAGGAAAAGAAGTTAATTCGGACGACTCGGGAGGCTTTATATGCCGGCATCAAGGCAGCTAGACCTCGCAACACTTTGGGCGATATTGGATATGCGATCGAAAAGACGGTTCGCCGGGCTGGTTTCGCCGTTGTAAATGGACTGACCGGACACGGAGTAGGTATAGATATTCATGAAGAACCCGCTGTCTATAATTTTGGTGAACCCAGAGAAGGCATGGAATTACGCCCCGGTATGGTGTTAGCTCTCGAGCCGATGACGGCTATGGGAGGACCCAAAATACAGCGGAAGAGTGATGATAGCTACGCTACTCTAGACGGCAGTAAGTCTGCTCATTTTGAGCACACGATCCTTATCACTAAAGGCAGACCGGCGATTTTAACTCGCTAGAGCGCGATACTCCAAAGGCCTTCGGCATCGGTATAGAAGATTTTTTTCTCCTCCGCAGCGTAAATGAATTTCGATGCGTTCTTTGCCAGCTCATAACTACTTACCGGGGTGCCCATACTAATATCTCTGAAATAAATACTCCCGTTTTCTAGAACGATTATGTGGGCCGTGTCCGTATACCAAGAAAATTGGTCAACCTCGTCTCCCAATCCGGTAAACTGCTCTCCGGTGTCAAGGTCATAGATCCAAAGTTCTCCCTCGTTGCTTAAGATAGCGACTCGGTTGTTTTTTGCGGCGGTTTCAAAACCAGAAATATCATTAGCTATTACGTTCCGCCGTTCATGCGAGATGTAATTGAGCTCGCCATTTTTATCCAAAAGCAGCCAGCCGTCATCCGTTTTCGATATTTTCGTGAAATTGCGTCCGGCTAGCTCAAATTTAGCCAGATCTAACGGCTCCGTTCGATTGCGGAAAATTGGATTAAAACCATAGAGTAGGCCATTCGCGACCCAGGCAAGGGTGCCGTCCGGCTGGTAACCCGCGATTTCGTGAGCGGTAGTTATTAATTCTAAGTTTAATCTGTCTATATCAAGAAGATAGAGAGCATTCTCGGTTGAAACATAAAATTGATCCTCATTATTAGGTATGGGGTCGACACCCTGCAATTGTACAAACCCGGGCAGTCCCAGGCGATCTTCTTTCAAATTATTGAATATCAAGCTTATGTTCAGCCCACTCTGGGCATCTAATTTATCGGTTAAGTAATAATTCCCCGTATTTTTACTTTGAGTTAGAAGGGAGCCGCCGTCCGTTATTCGGACAATTTCATGCCCAAAAGTCGGAGTATCATTGAGAGTCACACCATTGTTGTTTTCAAGCGCCAGTGAGCCCTGGACGATATCAAAGTCAATAAATTTGCCGAACTTTATATTCTTTGGCTCAGATTTCGCAAGCAATACTACGCTGTCTAAAACAGAAACCTCACCCGGCGTTACGTTAATTCTTTTATGCCAATCCCAGAAACCATCCTGCCGAACAGCGATTTCATAAGTATCGGGGAGAAGATTGGTCAGGAGTGTCCCCCTTTGCAGCACTCCGGATTTGTTTTTTTGCTCCTCGCCATTTAGCCATATGGATGCTCGGGCGGGCTCTGAGCCGATATATATCCCCCCCGTTCGTACAAATCCGAAGTTCTGGATATCCAAACGTAATCCTCGTGAATTAAGGATCACCAAAGTGCCCACAACTATGAAGAGAATAACCAGAGAGTAAAAAAGCACCCGCCTAGTTTTAATAGACATTAGTCCCTATAATAAAGAAGGTGAAATTTAT
This sequence comes from Candidatus Colwelliibacteriota bacterium, assembly GCA_028718505.1. Lineage (GTDB taxonomy): Bacteria > Patescibacteriota > Minisyncoccia > UBA6257 > Colwellbacteraceae > 1-14-0-10-42-22. The sequence goes on from JAQULQ010000001.1 coordinate 61,056, forward strand.
TGTAAACGGCGGAAGAAAACTGAAAGGTGCTATAGACGTGAGGGGATCTAAAAACGCGGCTTTACCAGCCTTGGCCGCGACCATTCTCTCCAAAAGGCCTTGTATTCTAGATAATTTACCTCTAATAGGGGACATTTTTACTTTTATCAGTACTTTGCAGGCTATGGGTTCTCAAATTGATTGGCTTGAGGAGCACAAGGTAAGGATAGACAACAGCCGTTTATCCCCAAAGAAAATGCCAAGAGATCTTATTTGCAAAATTAGGGCCTCGGTACTGTTGCTGGGACCGATATTAGCCAGATTTGGAGAGGTTAAAATAAGTACTCCCGGAGGCTGTCACATCGGGCCAAGGCCGATAGATATTCATCTTGACGCCTTTAGGGAGCTCGGTTTCTCGGTACGTTATTCAAAGGATCAGGATATCTATCATATACGGCGGGAACGTCGGAGGGTTCAGAAAGAAATCACGCTTAATGGATTGACGGTTACCGGCACAGAAAACCTGCTGATGTACGCTGCCCTTCATCCTCTTAAGATTAAAATAGCTGCTATCGAACCCCACATAGAAGACTTGGGCAGATTACTTGTAAAGATGGGAGCAAAAATTAACGGTTTCGGCTCCCATACTTTAGAAGTGAAAAAGCCCATTAATTCAAAAGGGGGCGTGATAAAACACTCTATTATGTACGACCCGATAGAAGCTGGAACGTTCATTATTTTGGCAGCCGCAACTAAAAGCGATATTCGTATTAAACACGTTCCGATCGACGACCTTACCTTAACTTTAAGAAAGTTGGAAGAATTCGGGGTGAAGTTCGAAACACGGGGACAGGACGTATTCGTTAAGGGATCGAGGTCCAAACTAACCGCCGTTCCGCGGTTAGTCGCTCAGGAACATCCGGGTATTCCAACCGACCTACAAGCCCCTTTTGGTGTGCTCGCCACTCAGGCCAAAGGTGAGACTTTAATTTTTGACACTATCTACGAAGGGCGCCTAAAATACCTCTACGAACTTGATAAAATGGGGGCGAGTATCGATATTCTGGATTCGCATCGGGCTCGAATAAAAGGCCCCGCCCAGCTTGTGGGTAAAAATGTAGAGAGCATAGATCTGCGGGCCGGAGCGACACTAGTTATTGCTGCCTTAGTGGCTAGGGGAGAAAGTGTTTTACATCAGGCCGAACAGATAGACCGAGGTTATGAGAAGATAGACGAACGTTTGCGGATGATAAAAGCTGATATCCGCAGAGTAGAATAAGAACCGCATATGTTTATCAATAGAATTGGCATCGATCTTGGCACTACAAATACGGTAGTTTTTGTGCCGTCTAAGGGCTTTGTTATCAACGAGCCCACTATGGTTGCTCTTAATTCCCCAGATAATACTGTGCTTGCGGTTGGGCGTGAGGCCAAAGAAATGATCGGTAAAACTCCGGGTGATATTAGGGCATACCGCCCTTTGAAAGACGGAGTCGTCGCTGATTATTACATTACCCGAGCCATGCTGAAATACTTCATTACGAAAGCCGTCGGGCCTTTCAATGTTATTCGTCCGGATGTTGTTAT
>JAQULQ010000002.1 GCA_028718505.1 Candidatus Colwelliibacteriota bacterium
GTTTAAAGACGTGAGCACTGGAGCGTCTAGCGACCTCAAGGAGGCGTCGCGTTTAGCCAGGTTACTTGTTATCCGTTTCGGCATGAGCGAAAAAATGGGGCCGGTTTCTTTTGATAATCAGGATGAATATGTCTTCTTGGGGCGGGATATAGCAGCGAGTAAGAACTATTCGGAAGAAATCGCATCTAAAATAGATAAGGAGGTGGAGGGTTTCATCAATGCAGCGCTCAAAACCGCGCAGAAGATTATCTCAGCCGACAGAAAAGCTCTTAAAGGTATTGCCGACACCCTCCTTAAGCAAGAGGTTCTCGAACAGGACGAGTTCGAACGGCTTATTAAAAAATTCGGGTTGAAACAGGTATCCGCTTAGGATATATTTCCGTTTGACGGCGCCTATGGCTCAATGATTAGGGCGGTCGTCTTGTGATTGAGAGTGAGGCCGCAGCGGATATGTGGGTGCGTAGCTCAGCCGGTTAGAGCAGCCGTCTTATAAGCGGCAGGTCCCTGGTTCGAATCCAGGCGCACCCACATATCCGCTGCGGCCGAGCGAACCAATTACACGAATATATAAGTGATTACTCCCCGGTTCGGATCCAAGTAGGCGCACTTTTTTGAGTTCGGGTGCTTAGCTCAGCTGGCTAGAGCGTCTCGTTTACACCGAGAAGGCCGGGGGTTCGAGTCCCTCAGCACCCACCGCTAAATCAAAAGCTTGTCCCGAACTTATCGAAGGAAATCAATACTACAGAGCTTTTTGAACAAAAAAACCGCCAATCGGGCGGTTTTTTTTATACTCCCCAGACAATGAGTCATCTATCGCTATTTTTATCTTCGTCATCACCCGAATAATAGGCTGCAACCCCGATTATTATCACCACAAGCACCACAATAACGGTTGTCACTATATTTATCATTATTATTAATTATAATCCTAAGACCGATCTTGGTATTATCTCCTGGGGGGCGGGTTTGATATACTTTAAATATGAAATTTTTTAAAGAGTGGCCGATTTCTATAGTCGCCTGTCTGCAGGCCGCAGCTCTTTTTGCCTACGTCGGGTTGGTGGGTTGGTTAGTGTCGCGCGCGGAAAATTGGCTGCCGGAAACGCCCATCTTTCTTAATATTGCTTTTTTTCTGGGGGTTTTCACCACATCGGCCCTGGTGTCTGCGACCCTTACCTTAATTTACCCGGCTTATGTGTTTTGGAAAGAGAGAAATATCTCAAAGAGCATTAAGCTGATACTAGCCACAATAGCTTGGCTGTTTATCTTTCTGATGGCTTTTGCTGTTCTGGTATCCCTTTAGAAGCCCCACCAATTCAATCACACAAACCCGCCAGCAAGGACGGATCCGTAGCCAAAGAGCTAAAAAACTATAGGGGTTTATTCTTTTTTCTTTTTAAGTCCTAAAAATGATACTAGGGCGACCAGCAGATACATAAAAAATCCGTAAACGCAGGCTGGATAGCCAAAAACGGTCCCGGGTGCGCCTATCGGATTGCAGCCGGCTTCTTCGGTGGTCTCCTTAAAGATCTCTTGGTAAGACAAATACCCGGAGAACAGAGCTCCGAATAAAGAAATGCTCAAGATAGTTTTGAGGGCGGTGATTTTTTTCACCACTCTATTATATCAAAGAAGCAGGGAGGACCTGGGTATAAAAACAAAATGCGGTGGCTAACAAATACCGTTTTACGCTATTATGTGAGAACTATGGAGCAAGAGGGCAGACCCCTACCCGGGCATATCGCCATTATCATTGATGGCAACAGACGCTGGGCGCGAGCACACGGTTTACGGCCGCAGGAAGGGCATGCCAAGGGAGCCAAGGTGCTGGAGAAGATCAATGAGGCTGCAGTTAATCTAGGTATAAAATACCTTACTATCTGGGGTGGATCTTATGACAACCTCACCAAAAGAGATCCTCAGGAGATAAAAATGCTTGATGAGAAAATGTACCGGGTGTGGGCCCGCAACGGATTAAAAAATGAAACTATCTTCCGTGAGGGGGTGCACATTAGGTTCATTGGTGAATGGCCCGACCTTCTCTCCCAAGAGACACAAGATGCCATGCGGGCGCTGGAAAAGGCTACCCAGGATCACTCTGTCTATCACTACACCTATCTGATCGGCTATAGCGGGGACCGTGAGATGACGGCCGGCTTTAATAGTATCCTTCGGAGCGGCGTAGGGGGGATTAGTTTGGATGTCATTCAGGACCATCTATGGACCAAGGACCTGCCGGCAGTAGACCTTGTGATAAGAACGGGGGAGGAAAATCCTAACATGTCCCACAACAGTAATGGTTTTATGATGTGGCACACCAGAAATGCCTTTTTTTACCACATATCTAAATTCTGGCCAGATTTCACGGTGGAGGACCTAAAGGATATAATTAAGCAATTCCGTCAAACGGAAAGGCGTTTCGGTAAATAATCCGTGCAGTTTCCACAGGTTATTCGGCAATGGTAATACCTTGCCGTTTCCGTTTTAATCGGCAGCTTTCCCACAATTTCCCCACAATTTATTGACGGATAGGATAAAATGTGTCTATTTCCACAGGTTCTCCACAATGTTGGAAGACCGGGTTATCGCATGGATGCTAGGTTTTTAGACAATTTCGTGTTCGGGTATTTTCACGTTTTACATCATTGACGAAATCTAGGAGTATTCTTTCTATAATATCCATTTTTGTGTAATCTATACAGAATTTTATAGCTTTCCGGGACCCATGGATCACCGCCTATCCTCTCAAGCCAGTTCTCGAACTCAAATGCTCTATTCCCCGCTAATTTATTATAGAAAAGGGGTATTATCGTATTCTTTAGACTCCCTATCTCTCTCACAATCAACATAGCCTGAGGACCTCTTTTAGCGCCATCGTGCCCTGGATAGTGATAGACATACACTTTGTTCTTTAAGCCTAATTCATCTCTAATACCCCTTAAAAGGTCTATATTTCTTGCGTGCATCTTAATTTGAAAGGAGGGAACCCTCTTCTCTGTCCTTCTCCAAGCGCTAAAAGTGAAGCTTCCCTCGCCCTCAACTAATCCCCTGATGTACTCACAGCTTAATTTTCGATGCAACATGTTTCACGTTTTAATTCACCCCCCGCTTTATCTAACGTTTCACTGGGAAACGTTTATATTATACCATTAGCAATGGACGTTGAATAAAGCAGTCTCTATGACTAAGCAAATCAGGCTCGGAATATTGGGAGAGAACCTTGCCGCTGAATATCTCAGAAAGAAGGGCTACGGGATGGTTGAGCGAAATTGTCGTAAAAAGTGGGGTGAACTGGATGTCGTCGCTATATCTCCAGACAAAAAGCTCGTATTTGTAGAGGTCAAGACTGTCTCTGGAATTGATCCCAAGATTACGGGCGAAGACCAAATGACCGCATCAAAAATTAAAAAGTTTAAACGAGCTGCTAAGATATACGCCGACGGCTGCGGCCAACTTCTGGCCGGAGAGAGGGGATGGCAACTAGACCTGATTACAGTTGAACTCAGTAAGAACACGGCCAGAGTGCGCCATTATCAAAATATTTAGGCTGATGCGGAGAGTTGACTGGCCGTTCTAAAATCCTCATACTTAACCATCGATGCCAAACACAAGAGCGGCCAAAAGGGCTTTGAGACAGAGCGAGAGGAAAAGAGTTCAAAACCTAAGAAAGAAGAGGGAGCTTGCGCATGTTATAAAGGAGTACAAAAAAACAATAGAGGGCGGCGACACAAAGGGGGCTATGGATAAGCTGCCGGAAGTCTATAAGAAATTGGATAAGGCTGCAAAGACTCATCTTATAAAAAAGAACCGGGCCAACCGACTCAAATCCAGGCTCACCAAGAAGCTTTCGACTCGCCCTACCAGTTGAGCGGGTTGAATTTAAGGCCCAAAGATACGGCCACCAAGACCTCTTCATAATCTAGCCGGCCAGCCCTAACGGCTGTGTTGTAATCAGCATACATTTCTGCTTCGGTTTCACTATTGAGCCGGAAGGCTAACCCATTAAAAAGACGTTCCGCATCATAGCGGCCGCCGCTTAAAAGTTCTTCTAAAGCAACCACCCTCTGTCCGACAGTCCCACCTTTTTTGATCTCGTTGATGTTGAAGAAATAATTGACTGCCGTTTTCCCGCCTTCAATATTCGTACCTTTAGTTAGCGACAGCCGTTCTAATTCGGTCGCTATTCTCCAGGTGTCAGATCCTAAAAAGTCTTTGATCTTGGTGATGCTCGGCTGTGTAAGCTCCAGGCTCAGCTCGGACGCCTGGCCTCTAATAAATTTATCCAGTTCCTTGCCCTGCAGTTTCCCAAATTCATAAAAAATATTCGGAAGTTCAGTCAAAAACTTAAAAGCGGAGGCAAATTTTTTCTCCGTGTTGATAATAACATTAATGTCATCGGTGTTAGCCCTGCTGCGCAGAATACTCTTAAGTTTTTTGGTATCTGCATATTGAAATGGATTGTCTAAGATAAGCAGTTTCTTGGGCCCGAACATAGGGGGCGTACTGACAAAACTCTCCAACCGCTGGAAGTCTTCTTCTTTTTCCAGACTAAGCCGTTCGTGCGAGCAGGCGCCTCTTTTCTGCACAAAAAAACTGATCAACTCATTAAGTTTTTTGAGGCGCCTGTACGAGTCTTCTCCGTAAAGAGTTGTGATCACATTTAAATTATATGCGGTCGGTGTGTCGACCGCCATTCAGAGAATATGCACCTCTGGGGATATATTACCAGCCGACCCTAGAGTTTTTGACACCTTGGACAAAAATGGGCTGGCCGCTGTCCCAATACCATTCTCTGGATGGGGGTCCGACATCTTCGGCAGGGCTCACCCGTTCTACGATAAACGAGCAACTCCCGCCCGTACCCTCCGGGCCTGCCGGAGGTGTCTCTGTAGTCACCGACGGACGTACCGCGTAATCGAATAGCTTTTTTAAGTATTTTTCTCGCAGAGATAAGGAGCTTTTTGATCTCAGATCTGTCAAGAGTGTAAGCCGGACGGGCTGGATGGACCTTGATACTCCACAGAATGTCGTCAGCATAAATATTTCCGATCCCGGCGACTACAGTCGGGTCCATGAGGGTCTGTTTAATACTTTTGCGCCTAGTCCGGATTATCTTCTCAAAGATTGCGGGGGTAAGATGTCCATCCAGAGCATCTAGCCCGAGTTTACGGATCGCGGGGAGAGAAAAGATGTACTTCGACTCTCCGAAGTCAACTCGCGCAAATTTACGCATATCAGAGAGAGCTAACATTTTACCGTTATCGAGACTAAAAATGACGTGGACATACTGATTAACTCGGTCTTTGAATGGCCCTCGGATAGGGTTTGTCACCAGCCAGCCAGCTCGCGTTTTCTTGAGAAACCACCTGCCGACCATTAGGTGGCCTGTCATTTTTTGATGAATAAGCAGCGCGCGGTCTCTATCGAGCGTTATCAGAATATTCTTACCGAGACGCTTCACGTCTAAGATCTTTGAGTCCCTTATTCTCTTCTTGAGTATGGCGGGCGTTATACCCTTTATACTCTTCGGCCAATCTGTCCAAAGATCAATAATTTTTCGATGAACCACTTTTCGCCTAAGATCATCAACGATCGTTTGGACTTCGGGAAGTTCGGGCATAAATGTCGGCCTAAAGATTAGATCTGAAAACGTTCAGCCTGCGGGATAAGATTGGGATCAGTAGGCAAAGTAAAGAAAAACGTTGTTCCTCGGCCTAGGGTTGACTCAGCCCAGATACTGCCTCCGTGCTGCTGAATAATGTTCTTAGTGATATAAAGTCCCAATCCAGAGCCGTCAGCCTGAACCCTCCTAGCGGCGGATGCACGAAAGAATTTTTGGAACAGTTTTTCCATGTCAGCCGGGGCAATACCAATCCCCGTGTCGCGAATGCTAACTTGGATGTAGGGCTTGTCTCTTACCGACTTCAGTCCGACCGTGACGGAGCCGCTTTTAGAATTATATTTCATAGCATTATCTATCAGGTTTGAAATAGCTAGGCCCAGTCTTACTGGATCTGCCTGGAGTTTCAATCCACTAAAGCCGCCCTTGTCGAAATACATCTCAAGTCCATATTTCTTAGCTACCAGCTGAGCATTGTCCAGAATATCACTGATAAACTTGATCAGCTCAACCTCTTCATACTTATAACCGAATCTTCCCTCTTCAATTTCGGCTACACCCAAAAGATCATTAACGGTTTTAAGAAGGCCCTTGGTTGCTAACAGTCCGCTTTGTACAAGAACTTCCCCCTCCTCATTGAGTTGTTGATTCTTAAACAGACTCTCTAACGTCCAGTTAACGGCTGTCAGGGGTGTTCTTAGCTGGTGGGCGGCGATCGAGACAAACTCCGATTTAGATTTAACAAGTTGTACTTCTCTTGTTCTGTCTCTGATAACCTTAACGAAGCCTAAGAGCACACCGCTTTGGGTCGCTAGTCTGTCCGTTGATACCCGGAACTCTCTCTCTGGATTAGTGAAAGAAATATCAGCTACCTGAGGAAGCGCATCGGGTGCCGATTGACTGACAACGGTCGGGGCAAGGGACGGAAAGAGCGTCTGTACCAATAGGGTAAATGACGGATCGCTGGCTTTACCAGGACCCATAATCGTTCCCAAAACCGTATCCTTAGAAATATTGAACATTTTTTCGGCGGCGCCATTAAAAACTAGGATCCTAAAATTGTTGTCATAAGCTACGACCGCGCTCGCAAGATTCATTACAATGCTCTCTAGACGAGCCGCATCTGCTGTTTCGTTAAAATGTTTTTTACTTTGCCCAAGCATTCTTGTTGTTAAAGGAATACTGGAGATAACAGCCAAAAGCGCTATCAGCGCCCCCACAATGACACTCTTAGAAAAGAGGAGGGCGAGTGCTGCTATTACTAATCCAATACTCCAAGATAGCCAGACGGCCCACATCTCTGGTCTTACAAGTACATGTTCTTTTTTGGCAAGTTTGTTGCGCACCATAGTTGCTAGTTTATCTAATTATATTGACTTCAGAAAAGTTTTCCCATTTTTCTTTTGGGAGGTTCTGATTCCTGTTCGATTCTTTGCACAAGAGTTTTAAAACCGAACCCCTCAAGATACCGATAAAGACTCGTCTGATATAAATCGGCGCCGACCGCTAACTCCTCCAGGCCCTTCGGTGAGGGGGCATCTCTTAAGGCAGTAGCCAACTCTTTGGAGAGGAGGGCCGTCTCTTTATTCCGCATAAGCTTGTCGGCTAAGATGGGTGATTCTTTCTCTAACAATTGGATCTTTTGATAGATATTTTCTATGGTTCCGTAGGTTTTGATGAGAGTAACGGCTGTTTTGGGGCCGACACCCGAGACGCCCGGAATGTTATCCGATTTGTCTCCCACTAATCCTTTATAATCCGGCACCTGATTGGGTCTGATCCCCAATCTGTCTAATACCCCCTGCTCATTATAAATAACGGCGGTGCTGATGCCTTTTTGGGGGATTTCAGCGACTACTTGATCGCCGTCAACCGCCTGCAGAAGGTCTAAATCCCCGGAGAGAATAACGACTTGGCCGACTTGGCCGCTGAACCTTTGGGCCAAAGTAGCGATTATGTCGTCTGCTTCATACCCGGGGACGCCCAAAACTTTAATACCAAAGCGACTTATCAAATCTTTCGAAGCTTCAAGCTGTGGGATTAGGTCATCCGGAGTGGGGGGGCGAAGAGCTTTATATCCGCTGAATTTTTGCTTACGAAAAGTGGGTTCTGGCAAGTCAAAGGCAGCCGCTGCATACCGAGGATGTTTTTCTTTAAAAAGCCTGATAAGCACGCTGGCCAAACCATAAAGAGCTCCGGTAGGCTCGCCGTTAGGGGCAGTTAACGGAGGCAGAGCATGATAGGCCCTGTGAATTATTGAATTTGCATCAATTAATAGTAATGTATCTTTCATTCTCTTTTTCTCCATGCTGAAATCGGATCCAGACAGTATGGGGTGGCATAGCTACTCTCACCCTGTCTGCCCACTCTACAACAACAATGTTGTCCTCGGACAGCATTTTGTTCCATCCTAGGTCTAGCAAGTCTTTTTTGTCTATTCTGTAGGCATCTATATGATAAATGTTCCGAAACCGACTCTGTCTGGAAAGCTTAAATCGTTTAAAAATAACAAAGGTGGGGCTTGCCACCCCTTTTTTAACGCCCAAGCTTTTAATAAGGCTTTGTGTAAAAGTAGTCTTGCCCGACCCCAAATCGCCGACTAAGCCCATCGTCACTGCTCGCTCATGTTTTTTTGGGCCCACCAGCTCCTGTGCTATGGTCTCAGCCAAAGCTCTTGTCTCTCGCGCACTGCCAGAGTGTATTTTCTCACTCATGTCTGCTAAAAACGCTGTGCTGAAGATAAATAAAAACAGCCGTGCTAAGAACTGCGGTTAAGACTCCTAGTAAAAACGGCTCGAAGGCGCCGGCGCTGAGCGAGTGGCCATTCACTATGCCGCTCTCTGCAACATTCGCCAGAAGAGGCTCCTCGACAGTGTTTTGCTGCTCCGGTAAAAATCGCCCAGAAAAGACGATCTCACCCTCGGCGACGGATTCATCATATCCCAGCTGGTCAATCGTAGCGCCTTGTTTATCGTAGAGAGAAATTTTATCTCCGCTATTATTGAGACTGATCCCGGTCTGCTTAACTTCTACGTTTTCGCCGGGCTTGATCGCCCCAAGGCTGTTCAGAGAAAATACAGCTCCGCCATTATCCTCTATTCGCCAGCCAGACACATCTTCTGTGCCATCACCGCTGTTAGCGATCCTAATCCACTCGTTGCCGGTGTCCTGGCCGATAGGGTTGGGTAATAAGCTTTCTATATAAACCATTAAACTAACTGATGAGGCGGATTGAAGCCGAGGTGTTCGAAGGCCGCTATGCCGATTACCCGGCCGGAAGAAGTGCGTTTGATAAAGCCGAGCTTCATTAGATATGGCTCGTACACCTCTTCGAGAGTGGCAACATCCTCATTAAGAGCCGCGGCAACGGTTTTAATGCCAACCGGCCCCCCGCCAAATTTCTCAATAATGATTTTCAAGAAATCCCTGTCGTGCGCCTCTAGGCCTAACGGATCGACGTCCAAAAAGCGCAGTGTCTCGCGCGCTATTTCCCCATCCACTTTTTTGTGCTTATAAACTTCCGTGTAGTCACGCGTCCGCCGCAGAAGTCTGTTCGCCACCCGCGGAGTGCTGCGCGACGCTTTAGCTAGGACCTCCGCTGCTTCACTATCAAGATCGACTCCCAATATCCGGGCAGATCTTTGGATAATCTTCTTAATGTCTTCCTGGGTATAATACTCAAGTTTGAAGGTTGCCCCGAACCTAGACCGTAGGGGGGCAGAAAGCAAGTTAACACGGGTGGTCGCTGCCAGAAGACTAAAGGCAGGTAGATCTAAGGAGATTGTTCGTGCCCCAGCTCCTTTGCCGATTACAATATTTAATTTTCTACTCTCCATAGCTGGGTAGAGCACCTCTTCTATCATCTTGTTAAGCCGGTGCGCCTCATCTATAAACAGAACCTCGCCTGCTTCTAGGTTGCTCAAAATAGCAGCAGGATCGCCAACCTTCTCAATGGCCGGGCCAGAGGTTGTTTTGACGGTAGCCCCCATCTCTTTGGCTATTAATCTGGCCAGGGTTGTTTTGCCAAGACCAGCCTGGCCATAAAGCAGAATGTGGTCAACGGGTTCTCCTCTAAGTTTAGCGGCCTCTATGATAACTCTCGCATTCTTTTTCACCTGCTCCTGTCCTATGTATTCATCCCAGCTTTGGGGCCTTAAAATAACGTCGACCGCCTGGTCGTCGCCGTTTGTTTGTCCCCCCTTACGGGCTGTTTTGTCGGTTGACAAGATAGTTTAAATATGTTATTTTAGCTGAGGGTCAGGGGCCTGCGGGCACCGAGTCTTTTTTCGGAACACGGACGTTCCGGCTCCGGCTAGAGCTATCCCCAGAAAAGACCCTATTTCCCCTTTAGTGGGGGCCTAATCATTGCCCGCAGACCCTTGGTCCTTTTCTCCTTTTATTCTACCTCTCCCTTAGGCCATTTAATAGAGCCGGTGACCTTCTCTACCTCGTCCAGAGTAGTAATACCGGCTAACACCTTTAGAATGCCGTCTTCTTGCATAGAAACCATGCCTTGCTTATGAGCATAGTTCTTCATCTTTGCCTCGCTTATCCCTTGCCCAACGATTTCGTCGAAAGAACTATCCATAGAGAACATCTCAAAAATGCCGACCCTGCCCCTGAATCCCCCCTCACACTCGCTGCAGCCGACTTCTCGATAGAGATTCCTTTTTTTGTCCCGAGGAACGGCCTTAGCCGGAAGCCTTGCATAAAAAGCGTCTATTCTTCTGGCCATGCTCTCATCGGCGGTCACCGCCGATCGACATTTTTCACACAATCGTCTTACTAGCCTTTGCGCCATTATCAAATTAATAGCCGGGGCAATACTGCCGGGTTTTACTCCTAGGTCTATCAGGCGGGGAACCGCCCCCAGAGCACTGTTGGTGTGTAAAGTAGAAAAAACCAAATGCCCAGTCAGGGCTGCATTAATGGCCGTATCAGCGGTCTCCTTATCTCTTATCTCGCCTACCAAGATCATGTCCGGATCTTGCCTAAGAGCCGAACGCAGGCCCGAGGCAAAGGTATAGCCGTCCTCTGGGCTGACTTGGGTCTGCTCAATCCCCTCTAGGTGATATTCTATGGGGTCTTCGATAGTAACTGTTTTAATACCCGGTGAATTACCTGTTCTCAAAAAAGCGTAGAGGCTGGTTGTTTTACCGCTGCCTGTCGGACCAGTAACCAATATCATTCCGTTGGGCTGTTTAACTGCTTCCAGAACGATGGCTTCATCGTCTGCCCGAAGACCAAGATCGGCAAGCCCTAGATTAACCGTCTGCGGGTCCAGTATTCTTAGCACTACCGACTCTCCATATTCTGCCGGCATAACTGAAACTCTTGTGTCTACATCTCCCTTCTGGCGCCTAATGGTGAACCTCCCATCCTGAGGCCTATCTTTAATGTTGAGCTTAAGGTTGGCCAACAGTTTTATTCTTCCGGTGATCCGCCGATGGATATCGGCGGGGAGTTTTGCTACCTCATACAGAATGCCGTCTATCCGAAACCTAACTGGTGCCGTTGTTTTACCGGATTCGAAATGAACATCAGATGTCTTCAGGGCGATAGCATCAGCCAAGATCTTGACCAGGGCATCGGTAGTAGAAGTGTCCGGATCGATGTCCGTCAGATCATCAGATGCAATGACCACCGACTTGATGTTAGCTTTTGACTGTAATACTCCTTCGGCTAATCTAATCTCCGAAACGATCTCTCCACGATCTTCGACCCTGACAGAAGAATATTCACGCCATCCCTCCTCCAACCCGCTTAAGGATGTTATAGAAATGTCTGGTTCTAATTTCTTTTCTTCGAGGAAGAGAAGCAGTTTAGCCAGCTCTCCGCTTTTTGAGGTAAGAGCAGCTAGGCCTATTCTCTTTTTATCCTTTCTAAAGGGTATAGCTCTAGCCGTCCTGGCAAGGTCCTCTGCAATTAATTCGAGAGCGCTGCGGTCAATGGCCTGCCTCCTTAGATCCAGATATGGAAGCCTTTCCTCGACCGCTCGTCTCTTGGCTTCTCTTTCCTCCGCTTCTCTCCGAATATTCTTGATCTTATCTTCTATGGGCTGCTGGCTGAATTTCATTGTTCGTCTTTATAATAATTTTGGGTGGTCCAAATTGCAAAAAAGAAGTAGTAATATGAGTAGAGTATGTCGGGTCACAGCAAGTGGAAACAGATCAAACATAAAAAGGCGCTGGCTGACCAGGGCCGGGGCAAGCTGTTCTCCAAATTAGCAAAAACCATCGCGGCGGCGGCACGGAACAATCCCGATCCTAAGTTTAACCCCACTCTCAGGAGCGCGATCGAGCAAGCAAAACGTCAAAAGATGCCCCAAGCGAACATCGAACGAGCAATTAGCCGGGCTAGTGAAGCCGAGAACCAAGAAGAGTTGTTGTTAGAAATATATGGCCCCGAAGGGGTTGGTGTCTTGGTGGAGGTTATAACCGACAGCCGCAATCGGTCTATAGCAGAAATAAAATCCGTCCTCAAAGAGCATGGAGCAAAAATCGCTGAGCCCGGTAGTCTAATTTGGGCTTTTGAAAAAATCGAGGAGGGGTATCGAGCCAAGTTTGCCGGTGCTGTATCGGATGGCGCCAAAAGAGCGGTCACAGACCTTGTCTCTCGGCTAGAGGAGAGGGAAGACGTCGTGGGTATATATTTTTCTTTTCCCTAATGAAAATCTTAGGGATTGATCCTGGCACAACTCGCATCGGCTATGGTTTGATAGAAAAGAACGGGGGCGTACGCCTTATAAGCTCGGGTCTGATAGATGGGGGAAAAGTCCCCCGGGATCAACGCCTGGTTTTGTTGGAAGGTGAACTAACTAAGCTGCTAAAGCGCTTTCGGCCCGATCTGGTGTCTTTAGAAAAGCTTTTTTTTACCAAAAACAAGCGAACCGCTATGAGTGTGTCCGAAGCGAGGGGGGTAATTACTTTAACGATCCAAAAACTAAATATTCCACTTTTAGAGTTTACACCTAGCGATATAAAGGCGGTGGTGGCGGGCAACGGCCGCGCCGATAAAGAAGAGGTAAAAAGGGCTGTTTGTTACACGCTTGGGATAGAATCTATTCTCGGACCCGATGATGTTTCGGATGCCTTGGCGGTTGCTCTCCGGGGCTCTTTTGAACACACGCTCGACTGCGCTTGACAGGGTTCATTCTTTGAATATACTTCCGCTAGTCTATGGGCTTAGCCCCGCAGATTGGGGCTAACTCGATAAAGGCAAAGGTCGTTAAAAACCAAACCTTTTATATGGATATTAACAAAAGCGTTCTTCTAGACGATGACGAGAGCCTCGGAGACGACTTGGACAAGGAGGACGACGGCGTAGATACTCCAACGGACGGAGCCGCTGACGAAGAAGACGACACTGACGAAGAAGACGACGCTGATCTGTAAAAACAAAGCCGCCCTATCGCAAATGGGCGGCTTTGTTTTAAAATAGTTAAAGAATGTTTATTCAAAGCCGCTGGCGCAAAATCTTAATTTGGGGAATGGCCATAACCGCTGTTCTCGTGGGCTATATCGGTTTTATCTTTTTGACAACCGAGCTTCCGGAACCGGATGAGATGGGGGGTTTTAATATAGCCGAGTCCACCAAGCTTTATGACCGAGAGGGCAAGGTAATGTTTTATGAGATCTATAAAGAGGAGAAGCGCACTCTTATTCCAGCAGAAGACATTCCAAATGTCGTTCGGGAGGCAACTATCAGCATAGAGGACAGCTCTTTCTATTACCACGGGGCATTCGATGTCAGGGGTATCGTGCGGGCATTATTTACCAACATGATCACGGGGCGGGTTAGTCAGGGCGGTTCCACGATCACTCAACAGCTGGCAAGGAACATTTTCCTTTCACCGGAAAAAACCATAACCCGCAAGCTGCGTGAGATCATTCTCGCTACCAAGTTAGAGAATTCATTCTCGAAAGACGCGATACTGGATATGTATCTTAATCAGGTCCCTTATGGGCCGAATATCTATGGTGTAGAGTCTGCTTCTCAAGCTTACTTTGGCAAATCGACTAAGGAGCTAAGCATCAATGAGGCGGCAACGTTGGCGGCTTTGCCTCAAGCGCCAAGCTATTACTCTCCTTGGGGCAGTCACAGAGACGGGCTCAAAGACCGCAAGAACTCTGTGCTCAAAAAGATGTATGAGCTTGGATACTTGGACAGTCAGGAGTATGACCAGGTGGACAAAGGCCTGCCAGAGATCATGCCGCGCTCTAATACGGGTATTCAGGCGCCCCACTTCGCGATGATTGTTCAGGAATATCTAGAAGAAAAATATGGGGAGGAGGCTTTGCGGACGGGAGGGCTTAAGATAACCACGACTTTGAATTGGGAAATGCAGAATGTTGCCGAGACGGCCGTCGAGGAAGGCGTCCGGCGGAATAAGGAACTTTACGCCGGATATAATGGAGCTCTTTTAGCTCTCGACCCAAAAACTGGGCAGATCTTGGCTATGGTTGGGTCAAGAGACTATTTCGCCGAGTCGGAGCCAGAGGGATGCGAAGAGGGTGTTAGCTGTGCTTTCGAGGGGAATTTCAACGTAACCACACAGGCGCTCAGACAACCGGGGTCAGCTCTCAAACCCTTTGCTTATCTGACAGCGTTTCAAAGTGGCTTGACTCCAGACACTGTCGTCTGGGATGTCCCAACAGAGTTTTCAACGGTCTGTCCGCCCAACTGCTATAATCCGAAGAACTTTGATCTGATCTTCCGTGGACCCGTTACCCTTAAACAAGGGCTTTCTCAATCTATTAATGTGCCGTCAGTTAAGACCCTCTATCTGGCCGGGCTAAGTAATACTATCAAAACAGCCGAGTCTTTCGGCATTACTACCCTCAATGATCCCGAAAGACTGGGTCTATCTCTGGTCTTGGGAGGTGGCGAGGTGAGAATGATAGAACTTCTGACCGCTTATGCCACGCTGGCTAACGACGGCGTTAAAAATAAGCCCGTTTCCATTCTCAAGATAGAAGATGCCCGAGGAAAGGTGCTTGAAGAATATAAAGAGAGCGGCGAGCGAGTGGTTGACCCTCAATATCCAAGAATAATTAACCAGATATTATCAGATGTAGGTCTGCGGTCTGGTCTTTTTACGGCCAGCCTACCCCTTACCCAAGTCCCGGGATACCAGGTGGCTCTCAAAACCGGAACGACCAACGATTATGTGGATGCCTGGAGTATTGGCTATACACCCAATCTTGTGGCCGGTGTCTGGGCTGGCAACAATAACCGTAGCGCTCTTGGCGCTAGGGGTAGCAGCCTTTTGGCCGCTATTCCTATGTGGCACAGCTTTATGTCTAAGGCTCAGCCCCTTCTGCCGGCAGAATCGTTCCCGGCTCCCGAACCCATACTTTCAGATAATCCGATTTTCTCCGGCCAACTGATCAAAGATGAATTTCACAGCATTCTCTACTATCTCGGCAGGGCGGAGGATCCGCAATATCAGAACTGGGAAGCTGGCATCAGAACTTGGCTTTCTGTTAATGGTGAAAGCGCTATTAGAATCCCTTTTGTCTCGAAAGATCCATCCGGGGATGATGGCCCCGTGTCTTCCGATAAATTAAAGATCAACTTCATTTCCCCCCAGAACGGAGATGAGGTAGATGCGGAATTCCTGCTAATTGCTGATATCTTTTCTCCAGAAAAACTAAAACGGGTTAAGGTCTATCTGAACGGAGTGCTCGCTGTGTCAAAATCCGGGGACTTAGATGAGTCGCTTCGCTTAGAAGAGAACATCCAGATCGAAGGTTCGTCTCTCCAGAACAAATTAGCCATAGAGGCTGTCGATGACGAAGGCAATTCGGAAAAAGAAGAAATTATTATTTACCGCTAGCCATTAGGGCTTGATCGGCATCAGAATATAGAAGTAGGGGCTTGTTTCTGATGACTTGATCATGGTCGGTTTTTCCTCGCCGTTTATCCCAAGAGAAACTTCTTTAGAGGGTTCATTCTTTACACCGTCCAGGAGATATTGCCAGTTAAATGCTACCTCCAAGTCCGGTCCATTCACTTTGGCTGAAACTACATATTTATTCTTACCGATATTGCTATCGCTGGCTGATATCTCCAGAATCTTTCTGTCTTTCACCTTTAGTAAGACTTCGCTGTTCCTCCCAGCAAATGAACCTGCCAACTTTAGGCCATTAATAAGATCGTCTCTATTGACCACGACTTCCGTCTCTATTTCTTTAGGAATGATGGCCTGATAGTCCGGGAACTTCCCTTCGATTACTCGGGTTACAAGTTCTAAATTCTCGCTCTCGAAAAGCACCTGCGTCTCATTCGCAGAAAAAGATATCTTTTCTTTTTCCTCAACCACCCTTGCTAGCTCCTGGGCTGCCTTGAGGGGAATGGTCATCTGAGTACCTTTTTCGAATGTGTTCTTTATTTGTTTTCCAGAAATCGTGGCTTCTGCTAACCGAAAGCTGTCTGTAGCAACAATTTTCACTTCGGACGGCTCGATCAGGAAAAGGGCACCGCTTATTTCGGGTCTCAGATCAGATACTTCTGCCGCGATGACCGTTTTCATAAGGGCCTCCTTCAAGATAGATCCTTCGACTTCAACTCTCTCTGATCTTTTTTCAACCGGAGGAATGATGGGAAACTCCTTTCGATCAATACCCTGAATAGATGCCTCATAGTTATCTGTTTTTATCATGAAGTTTCCGGCTTTAGCTTCTAGGTTTACCCTCTCGGTAGAGATATTGTTGACTATGTTGGAAAGTACTGCATAGGGAATAGCTAGACCGCCTTCCTCTATGATTTTTCCAAAAACGGTTTTAGTAAGAGCTAGTTCCAGGTTGGTGGCGGAAAGCTTTATTTGATTATTCTCGGCTCTGATAAGGACCGTACTTAACACCGGCAGATTGGCGTTTATTCCAATACTTCTCCCCACAGCATCCAGGCCAGCTTTTAGATTGCTCTTTAAAATAATTATTTTCATAGATATAAATTAAGAATTAGATAGTAGTAGGAGCTGTGGATATGTGAACGCAGGGACGGATAACAGCTCGCAGAACAGTAAATCTGGATTTATGTTTCGTGGACATTCTGTGTATTTGTTTGGGAACGGAATATACAAGCCGTTGAATATTCGAGGAGGCAGATATATTCATGCTCAGCAGAATCATATTCTTTAAACAGGAATCACTCAAACTTATTAACATCTTCTTTGATTAAAATGATCTTCCGGCCAAGTTCGGGGTTCTTTTCTAGATCGACAACCATTTTCTTATATGCATAGATAGCGGTCGTGTGGTCTCTTTTACCGACACGGCTGGCGATATCCGGGTAAGACATATTGAGGGTGTCTCTAAGCAGATACATCACTATTTGGCGCGGCTCTACATATTCTTTGCTTCTGGATCTCCCGATAACATCATTGGGAGAGATCTCAAAAAAGCTTGCCACCGCTTTAATGATCTGATTGGGGGTAGCTCTGGAGGCAGAGCGGTTCGTGACCTCCGAAATTATCTTTTCAGTAGTGGAAATGTCTAGCGCTCGCTTGTATGTAATTTGGTGAAAGACGAGTTTGTTGAGGATACCCTCGATCTCGCGAATATTCTTTTGGACCCTTTTGGCAACCAAATCGACGATTTTGTCATCTAGGGACGCCCCGCGCTCCTGTAGCTTTGTCTTGGCGATAGCTACGCGCGCTTCATATTCAGGACAGCTAATGTCGGCAATCATCCCTCCCTCGAACCGGGAGCGCAGACGTTCTTCGAGACGGGCAATAGCTGCCGGCGGCCTGTCAGAAGATATGATGATCTGCTTGTTGTTCTCGTGAAGGGCATTAAAGGTGTGGAAAAATTCCTCTTGGGTTGTCTCTTTGCCGCCGAGGAACTGGATATCATCAACGATCAGAACATCGGCACTGCGATAGGCGCTTTTAATATCCTCCGCTCGGCGGTTCTTGATAGCCCAAATTACATCGTTAGCAAATTTCTCCGAAGTGACATATTTAACTCCGATCCGGTTATCGGAGATCCTGCGTATTTCGTTGCCCACACCTTGAATGAGGTGGGTTTTACCCAAGCCGACCCCTCCATATATAAAAAGAGGATTATATTTTGTACCAACATTTTCGACAACGGCTTGCGCCGCCGAATGGGCAAGTTCATTAAAAGACGCGACTACGAAGGAGGTAAGGCTATATTTCGGATTTAAACCGGTAATTGGATCGACTCGCATCTCCTGGAAAACCATTTGCCTTTCATCCTGCTTCTGTTGATTTTCTCTTCGGCGGCGCGAGATGGCTTTTTGCGAGAGACTGCCCTCGACCACGTACTCTACATTCTTAGTCTCATTGCTGATAGATCTTATCGAACCCAAAATGATTTTGTGGTATTTACTCTCTACCCATTCCTTAGCGAAACCATTCGGTAGAGCTACCAGAGCGGACCCATCATGATTCTCCAAAAGCCTGCTGTTCTTAAACCACGTAAGAAAGTTCGGTTTAGAAACCTGAAGTTCTATCTCAGAGAGAGCAGCTCTCCATAGCTCGTCTAGGTTGGTTAACTCGACAGCCTGCCTTTCCATACCCATATATCTTATTGGATGAAAACGTTCCGTCAAACCAGCCCAAAACATCGAAAATGTGAATTAGCTGTGGAGAGATGCGCGCTGGTTGCATAAACGAACTTAACATCATCGAGAATGATGATTATAATGACCCCATCATGCCCAAAAGAACATATCAACCTAAAAAAAAGAAGAGAGCCAAGAAACACGGTTTCCTTAAGAGAAGCAAAAGCGCCGGAGGGACCGCTGTTTTAAAGAGAAGGAGGGCCAAGGGAAGAAAAAGATTAACGGTCTAAGCTGAACAGGTGCTGGCAAAACAATACAGGTTGCCCGTAGACAACTTCTCGTCGAAAGCGCGCGTTCTCTTAAGGGGGAAAGTGGTAGTGGCGAAGGCCACCGTCAGTACGGCGGGCTTTTTGAGGGTCGGGGTTTTAACTAGCCGTAAGAATATTAAGAGTGCCGCTGTCCGCAATGCTGTTAAGAGGTTAATCTTAGATAGCTTTGCTCCTTTTACCACCGGGCCTAAGAACAATTTGAGCACCGACTTGCTGATAATCGTAGCCGCCCCTATTATTAAGCTTGACTCACAAATTACGAGCAGACTGTCAGCAGACCTAGAGATGATAAGAACCTTGCTCCCAAGAACTCGGACCAGCAAATGAGGACTCTTTTCACAGAAATCTTATATAGACCGCTGTTCAACGCCCTTGCGTGGCTTTATCAAAACATTGCCTTTCAGGACCTGGGAGTAGCCATCATTCTTTTAACTATTGTAGTTAGGATCGTTCTCTTTCCGCTCTTTCACAAAACCGCTAAACATCAGCACATTACTCAAGATCTTCAGCCTCAAATAAAAGCCATCCAGAAGAAGCACAAAGAGGATAAAGAGACACAAGCTAAAGAGATAATGGAACTCTACGGAAAGCATAAGATAAATCCGCTTACGCCGATCCTAGTTATGCTGATACAGCTCCCTATTATTTATGCAGTCTACCGTATTTTTATTAATGGTTTTTCCAACGGAGCCCTTGACCTGCTTTATCCATCTATTCATTTGCCCGAGACGCCCAACCATGATTTTCTGGGCTTAATCAACGACTTAACCGTGCCGAGCATGGCCGTCGCTATTTTTGCGGCTATCACCCAGTATTTCCAGGGCAAGCTGGCTTTTGCTAAAAGAAAGAAGAGCGGTCAGGAGAAGAAAACGCCGGAATTTTCTGCTGAAGCGATAAGCAGGCGAATGGTTTTGTTTATGCCGGTGTTTACCCTAATACTTTTAAGCACCCTACCGGCAGCCATCGGTCTTTATTGGTCAACCACCACAGTTTTTTCTATCTTTCAGCAGGCTATAGTTAATCGCGCCCTTAACAAAGAGAGGGCAAACAATATATCATTAGGCAGCCATGGGCGAGACGAAAGACAAAATTCTAAGGATATTTGAGCTCGTAGGGTTCGACAGCGTACACACAGAGGTTGACGAAGAGCAGAGAAAAATCTCGATTTCGATTAAAGATAGGATAATTGCTCCGGGTAGATTGCCAGAGTTAGTCGGTTCATTGACCCACCTCGTAAGACAAGTGGTTAAACAGGAGGACATCCATGTTCTAATTGATGTTAACGACTATAGAAAAGAGAGGGATGCTTTAATTACCAAAATAGCCAGAGCGGCGGCTAAAAAGGCGGCTGTCACCAAACAGCCCGTGCCCTTACCCGCTATGAATGCTTACGAGAGGCGCATTGTACACACAGAGCTGTCTATGAACCCGAATATTAGAACTGAAAGCGAAGGAGAAACAAGAGAACGCCACGTGATAGTAGCGCCGGCGGACTTGTAGATTAACCAAATCGACCCAGGTATTTTTCGACCACCCTCTCTGTTTTAACCAGCCACTCGGTTGTTTTATCTACCTTCTTTTGGAGTTTGATATCGACTTCGTTGTTCCAGACCCAGATAATCCAGATCATAATCACGGTTCTTATAGGAAGCACACTAATAAGTGGGATTTGTTCGGCAATAGTAGAGCCGATCCATTTTTTAAGCCACCGCCCGGACCACCCCCCCTTAAGAGCGAACAGAATTACAAAGAGTATCGCAACAGCCCAATCGGCGAGTGATACTAAGAAATCGGCAACATTGAAAACTATCTCTAGAAGATCCACACCAAGGCAGATGGCTATAGCGAAGAGGGCCTCTGGGGTAGAAATTGGGGACCTATCATCTTCTGCTTCTGCATTCTGAGCAGAGAGGGCTTCCTCTTCGTTCGAGTCTTCGGGTTGTGGCTCATCCATATGTCTTAACTAGAACTACCTCTGTTCGAGGATTTCCTCTGGGTTGGTGGTAATCAGTTGGTCCTCAAAATATGAGGGCACCACTTGAATAGCGGCGTGTTTTAGCCCGGCTATAAAAAGCCCCTGACCAATATCAGCCTCTAAAAGGTAGTTTTTCTCAACCTCCGTTAAAGCGAAAGCCTTACTGACAACGTCAATAGAGGCTGGCGCTTGCTTAAGTAACAGCTGCAGAGAAGAGTTGGTGATGATGGGCCGGCCGTAAGGTGAATTCAGGAAATCTTCAACATCCTGGGTAATGGTAGTCAGCCCTAGATAATATTTGCGCGAACGTTTAGCTAGCCCGAAGAGGAAAGATGCACTATCTTCGTTTTTCATCAGCAACCAAGCCTCATCTATAACCATCATTCTTTTTTTCAACTCCGCTCGAACCAGACTCCAGACGAAGTTGAGGATAATATACATAGCCACTGGTCTAAGCTCCTCTTCCAGGTCTCTGATAGAGAAAACTATTAGACGATTATTAATGTTCACATCCGTCGGCCTATTGGTGAATCCGGAATAACTGCCTTTAGTAAAACGATAGAGACGCTCAGCCATCTGTTTACCCCCATCAGTGTTCCTTAAGACGGACTCCAGGTCTTCTAAAAGGGGGGGCGTTTTGTCCTTAAAGTCCTTATCTGGCGTGATGTCACGTGATGCATAAACAGCAGAGATCGTCTGGTCCAGTAGAGCTTCCTCGTGAGGTTCTATTTTACCCAGCATTAGTTTCAAGAGGCCGGTCAAATTGACTATATGGCTTTTGAGGACCTCGCTGGGCGTTTCATCCTCGGGGACAATAGGTATCTCAAATGGATTAATATGACTATCCGAATCAAGGGCTATCTTAAAGACGCTTCCTCCTATCTCGTCGGCCATTCGCTCATATTCGTTCTCGGGATCTATAACGATGACGTCTGTGCCCAGCATCAGACTCCTAAGGATCTCCAGCTTAGCAGCATAAGACTTTCCAGCCCCCGCCTTGGCAAAGATAACCATGTTGGCGTTTTCCAGGGAAAAACGGTCAAAAATAATCAGGGTGTTATTGTGGCGGTTCACGCCATGCATTACTCCCTCATCTGACGTGAGGTTGGCTGAAACGAACGGGAAAAATGAAGAAGCTGGGCCGGAATTGAGAGGCGTGTGAATACCGAGCTGATCTTCGGCGATGGGAGTGGTAGAGTGGAGTCCTTTCAGCTGTTCAAATTGAGCTGAACGGACATTAATCAGCTTAGCATCCAACATCTCTACGATTTCCCCCTCGATCTTTTTAAGCTCTTTTTCTGAGTCGGCATAGATGGTGATATAAACAGCGGTATCAAAGAACTTTTCCTGCGATTGCAGAAGCGAATCGCGCAGCTGTTCTGCGTCCGCGAAGGCCGTTTCTAGAGTGGGATTTCTGACCAACCCTTTTTCGCGCTCCTCTTGAAGCTGTGATTCCAGCTGAGCCACCTTTTTACGAAGATTCCGAAGTACGGTGCCTGTTTGAGTTGGATGCACAAAGATAGATACGTCCATTAGCTCGGGCATATTAATGACTGGCGAAAGCCAGCCGGTCGTTAAATAGCGCGGATAATTGAAGATAAACAAAGTTTTAGAGAACTTATCGCCAATTTTTAGATATTGAGGTCCGACCTCAAGGGCTTGGGGGGCGATGATGTTCTCAGCCTCCGGCACCCCTTCTGCGGCCTGTTTGCCGATTTCTTGACCCCTTTTTTCGACGGCCACCGGATTATAGGCGTTGAAATAGAGTTCCAACAGCTCCGGGTCCTCTAGGGGTACCGCTCGCAGACCTATCTGTCTCAGGCCGTTGATGATCTGTTCCGTGCGCTGATGAAGCTGTTCCAGGTGGGCCGGGTTTGGAGCGTCTTGGGAGGATTGCTCCTCGAGAGGTCTCTCCCCAGTTTTTTTCTTAATGCTAAAAATCCTGGATATGCCAGAGGCTGCTCCCTCTATGCCCTTAGGCACAATAGTCGTTGGCTCATAGGGGACGACCAGGAAAAAGCTTTTTTGCATGATCGCATTCTCTCCCACGAATGATTCAATAAAACTTATGTACTCCCCGGTCTGTGTCTTGATCAGCTGGTTCGTCTCCTCCGCCTCCCTCTGTTTAAGAGAGTCTAGATAGCCTTCGATGTTTAGCTTGCGTGAGTGGATGATCGTTTGAAGGGAGAAGTCCAGGGAGTTAAGCAGGTTCTGGTACGCTCCGATAATACTTCTTTGCTCCTCTTCTGATTTGAGATCAAAGTTAATACCGTCAACCATAATGATCTTTCTTAGGCCGCCGCTCTTCATCGTTACCACCCCATCTTTAATGCTCTTAATGTGGATTAGGTCTTGAGTCCTAGCTTTTTGTATCTCCGCCATATTTATGGATTATAGAACACTATGAGCGATAATCGACTCGCTTAGCCACCTCTCTTTCTCCTGTTATGTGGCGAACCGCTTCGAAGCGGTCGTTTTTAACTCCTGAGAAAAATGGCTCCGTTTGGGATGGAAGGGGCTTTTCCCGGTGCGGGATAGCCGCCTTCGATGTGTTTAGTTTTGTCCACAGGTTTTTGATCCCTCCGAAGTCCGGTTTGCTGATGGTGATAGTTCTTTTCGGCGCCGGGATTTTAGACGAGGGGAGCTCCTTGATTACTTCCGCTGATTTCGGCTTAAAAATATAAATGCTTGGCGACCAGATATTTTGGAAGAGCGATTTAATAAAAATGGCGATTGGCCGGCCGTTGAACTTGCCGAAAGCCAAGAATGTTCCGATCCCGCCAAGGATGATCGTAATTAATATCCACAGTCCGATATTCAGGACGAAAAGCAGTATCCCGGACACAACAGCAGCCGTCCCCACGTATGCAAACTGGCGGAGGCTCATTGGTCCGATCAGCTTGTCCTCCGTTTCAATGAATTGGGGGACTTGGAATTGGATCATTTCGGCAGATCTTTAAGGTTCACCACATTGCTGGGCGGGACATTAGGCTTGAGTGGCTGAGCGGGAGGTTGGGGTGCGGGCTCTATGGTTGTCTCTGATATCCGGGAGAAGGGATTTGCTTGTCCTGCAGGGGCACTATAGTGGACAACCGTGGCCTCTTCTTTGCCCACGCGGGTTGTTCTGGGTTCTATGTGGGCTGCGGGTTCAGCTTGCGGGCCAAGTTCTAGTCTGGCGGTTGGCATCGGTTCTGCATATTCTCCGATGCGCGTCTCGTAAGTTCTGGGTGATTGAAAAGACGGTCTCACTAAACTCTCGGCATAGTGATTAGTTCCTTGGGCGGCTTCAACATCTTCGTGCTGGTGTAAAACAAGGGGTGAAGGGGGTATCTCTGCTGGGAGCTCTTCGTTTTGAACGCGCGGTTTGAGAACGGTTTCTTCTTGCTGTTGAATAATAGACGGCGGAGAGGGGGTGCCCAATTCGACGTTTGGAGATGTGGGCGGAGAGACTGTCGTCGCCTGGATGGGCTGGGGTGCCGGCTGCTGTGTGGGCACCGGTGCGCCTTCAATGTGGAAACCGTGAGCTTGGGCCAGCTCATCAGCGACGGGGTAAAGGATTTTTATCCTAATTTCTTTAGCCACATCTTCGGCGATTTGTCTATTGATTTGAAGCTGATTGGCGATTTTCTTAGCTAAATCTTCTGGATGAAGATAACCGGTGAATAATCTAAGCAGAGCTCCGGCCACAAGGCGCATCTTTTCTTCGCTGAAATGGTGAGCCGTTGTTATCGCCTCAACCTTTTCGAGCAATTCGGGAGAATAGAGAATCTCCCTCAATGTCTCAGGAAGAGAGTCTATTTTTTGATTTAGCTCTTCTTTGGTGGGCATGGTTTTATGATGATGCAAACGGAACGTTATCGTCTATGCCGGAAGCCCCCTCATAAAGTTTAGCCAGCTGATCTAATTGCGTGTTTACCCTATTTAGAGTTGGTCCGCTCAGTCTTTGACTAGCGATGCGTCGGAGGTCTCCGACGAGAACTTGACGCTGACCCCTAGTGGCCGGAGCAGTCTTAGCGGTCGCATGTACGTCTAGGGCTGCCACCGCCTCTCTATCGTTGTCTTCCGTGAGGGTTAGCGAACGCAGGTCGTTGTGTAGTCCCCTAGAAAGACCCGCATATTGTTCTCGTAACCCCTCCGAAATAAAGCCACGCACGTCACTATCCATATACTGTTTGGATCTAGCTAAAGCAGTCGGTTTTTGTTCCAATAGAGCGGTGCGAATAGCCTTGCCGATAGCACTATGGGCCTCTTCGGAGTCTACCCCTCCGGTTTGCCTATCTGGTTGCAATTTGAAGCTCTTGAAAAAACCACTAGACTGCTTGAGGAAAAGTGATGCTTGGGCATCCGTTACTCCCTTGAGACCATTTTTGACAGCCTCGACCAGGGCGCCTTCAAGCTGTTTCATTCTTGTCTCCTTCCCCGGATATTCTGGTCTCTTCCCCTCTCTTATCAGAGCTATTTCAGTGTGTCTCGCTTCGGCTGTTAGGTTTTCTTTTCGTGTCTTTTTAGCGGTTTCCTCCAGGCCATACCTACCGAACTCAGTATCTCTGTCGGTCAATATATTTATTGTCCTCTTCTTTTCTTCTTCGGCCGCCTTTAACTCAACCTGTTTGGCGTTAATAGCCGCTATTCTAGTGCGAAGCTCCTCGGGGGTATTGAGACGAATTTTATCTAATCGTGCTTGTTTTTCCTGGATAGCTTGACCCCAAGCCACCTTCTCTTTTAGACCGGCGGGCGGATGCGCCTTGAGTTCTACCAGCTCGCTTTCTAGTTGATAGGGTTCCTCGAGCACCGCCAACTCTGCCTTCGCCCTATCGATAGCATCTAGCTTTGCTTTGCCGCCTTTGGGCAACTGGAGTTTTAGAAGATCGTCCTTCATCTCCAAGCTCATATCTTGGTGGTGGCCGGACTCTACTAGTTTTTTGAGAGCCGCTATCTTCTTCCATCTCCCGTACGTTGAGTATTCACGCTTTATATCCTCTTCGGTTTTCCCCTCGAGTCCTTTTTCTTCAGTCGCAACTTTCTCCCTCCCTGTTCGTAGTCCGTAGTTTGATACCCGAGCGGCGCCACCAGCTACATATTTGCCCCCCGGGATGTTTTTAAGTAAGCCACTCTGTCCAGACTGTCTGACCCTATCCAAAGTCTTTTGTACCCCCTCTGCTCGTAGGGTCGCTTTCCCTGCACCCAAAGCTCCTCTGCCCGTGTATTTCAAAGCAGCCTTGCCCAACCACTTTCCGCTCGATTTGATAGTCCCCATAATCATTCCCGAGCCGGCAATACCCATTTTGTTGGCCACCATCGTGCCGCCCAAAAGTAGACCGATTACCACGGCTGCGTTGCCCACCGAAGCTGCTAATACCGCCATAGAACCCTTCCCCACGAAGGCTTCGCCCGGCAAGGTCGTTAAGGCATCCATATTAACTGCAGCCTTCGCTGCTAAATAAATAAAGAACATAGCAATGGGGCCGAATAATAACCACCTCAAGAATTGTCCCCACCAAGCATTCCAGATGTTTTTAGCCCCGCCGGCAGTTGCAATTTTGGGAAAGACCCAGCCCAGCCAAACAAATGGGAAGAGGATGATAAGTAAAGAAAGGGCCACATACCTGTATATCAGCATTAGCCCCACTCCAAGGAGGGTGAACGCGCCAAGGAAAGTGAACACAAAGTTAAAAGCTAATTCGATAAGGGTAATGGCTATCTTTTCTATATCGCTTAACCCCTCCACAATCGTATCGGCTATGTTAGCAAGGGACATACTGCTGTATGTGTTGTCATTTGGAAGCCAGCAGGCATCTGATCCTGCATACGCTTCGTCTCCAGAGTGGTTCCACTCTTGATTCCACGGAGAACAACCGAAACCCTCATTTAATAATCGGTCTATATTTCTGGCAATTTCGGCCTCTAGACCCCGCTCTCCAACCACCGGCGTCATTGGGTTTGGGTTGGGATCAACCTTATAGGGTGCACCTCCTCGGCTAAAACAGACATCTATACCATGAGTTAGGTTTGATCCAATAACCCCTCCGCTATCTGCGTCGCCTCCGACTTCGCCGATTCCACTCCACCCCCCCGGCTCCGTGAACTCCTGCATTGAATTATCTTTGGCCCCCTCATTCATGTCCGCCAAGAATACGTCAAGCGTGGAGAGTATGCAGTCGCGCACAATCGCTCTCTGCTCGGGGGATACATAAGTCGTGAATCCATGTTCCTGGCCGCTTCTATCGAACAGAGTGTCATATCCGATTGGTGTGACCCCGTCAAAGTTGCCCGGAGTAAGTTCATGCTGCTTAAGCCGCTCTTCGATATACGGGCCTATAACCTCTTCTTTGTATCGGAAATACTCTAGGAGTTTTTCGCCGAAGACCGCATTAGCCGGCGGTATTTTGGAAAGAGCCATCTGCGCACCGGCGAGTGATTCTACGTCGAGACGCGGCGCAAGAACTCCGCGGAATGTGTCGTAGTTTAGTTTGGCAGCACTATAAACGTTTTCGAAAATTCCGTTAGTCGGCTCGATAAGAAGATCGGTAAGAATAAAAAAGCCGAAGTTAATCAGTAGAGCAGAGGCGATAAACTTTGGGATCGTCTTGCGAACTTCAACCAGCCAATCGGCCCGAATCATAATGGCGATAGCCACCACAACGAACCCCACCAAAAGACCGAGGTTAGCTACGGAAAGAGATGTACTAAAACCATCTTTAACAACCGGACTCTCGCTTACAAGAGTGTTGAGCTTCATCGCCCAATCTATAGTGGTATTGGCTACCCAGAAGAAGATGTGCCCAACAAGCGTAATTACAACGTTGAGTAAAAACGCTATTCCTCCGACAACCGCATCGATGGCATTGCCAAAAATGTCACCGAATATGGTCTCTCCTGTTTGTCCTCCCACAAAGAAATCTATTATCCCGCCCGCTGAAACTACGAGAAGAAGAGCTGGCCAAAGAGCGTGTGCCTCCTGGGGCATTCCTATCACGACAAAAATACCCAGCACAGCCAGGGCTTTCCAGATATGTTTCTTATAATCCCTCATTAAGGGTATTTCCCTAATTATAACGCTCTTTAGATTTAGTTGCGTGTGAATAGAAGAGATAATTGTTTTATCTCTTCTATGTTCAAATTCTGGGGGCGCGCCTTGGGGTCTATTCCTGCCAAAAGCAGGCCCTTCTCTATATCTTCGCGTGTAAGTCCCAGCGTTTTTAGATTATTCAAAATAGTCTTGCGTGGTTGAGAGAAAAGGGCGTGAACAAATGGATGAAAACTTGGATCGGGACTCTCTTTGCGCGGGACGATTTTAATGACAGCCGAGTCAACTTTGGGGGGTGGGCTAAACGATTTCTTGGATATGTAACGCACGACTTCAACGCCGCTCCATATCTGGACGCTGGCCGCCAATAAATTCATTCTGGGCGGCTGAGCGCACACCCGCTCCGCCACCTCTTTTTGAACTGTAAAGACGGCGCAAACAGGCTTGTTCTCCAGGTCGCCCACCATTCGTAAGAGATGACCGGTGATATAATAGGGGATATTTCCCATTAGTTTATAGTGAGTAGTGAGTAGCTGATAATTAGTGAGGCGTGGAAGCTCTATTAGGGCATCGCCCTCAACAATGTGCAGACTCTTGTGCTCGTCCGCCAGCTTTTGAAGAAAATATTCGATCAATGCAGGGTCCTTTTCAATAGCAATCAGCTCCTTGGGGTTGTATTTAAGAGCTCTTCTAGTTAACTCTCCATGGCCGGGACCTATTTCTATCACAACATCATCAGAAACAACGTCTAAAACCGAGACAATACGATCAAGCGCCCGCCCGTCTTTCAAAAAGTTCTGCCCTAGTTTTTTGCGATGCCTAATCAAGGTAGATATCCTCTTCTGTTGTATCGTCAGCCCGCTTAAACTGGATCAGTTCGGGTGGAATTTCGTAAAGAAAACGAGAGGCCGGGCCATTGAAAAAAATAGACAGGTTATCTTTAGCGCGCGTCATGGCGACGTACATCAGCCGGCGCTCTTCCTCGAGGTCTTCATCCGAGAAATAAGAGCGGTGATGAGGGAGTACGCCCTCGTTAGCGCCGGCGATGTAGACATCATCGAACTCAAGTCCTTTGGCGAGGTGGATAGTCATAAGCTTCACGGGTGCATTTTGTGCAGATTTATTAATGCGGTCGCTTGCCTGAAGGAGGGAAACTCTTTCTAAAAACCTATCTAGGGTCTTGAACTCGGTCGCGAAATTGATCAATTCACGGACATTTTCAGTCCTATCTTCAGCGTTGTCGTATTGCTTGGCCAGATATTCAAAATAGTCAGTGGTTTTCAGAACGTAACCGATCAGCTCCATCAGACCCAGCTGTTTGCCCATTTTCGGAAGCCGTGAAACGAGTTCCTCTCTGACAGCCTTGCGAAAATTCTTTTCTATGCGCTCCCGGCTTAGCCCGTCCAGCGGATTTGATGCATAGCGCAGAGGGGCAAGAATATCCTTTATTTCTTTTCTCTCATAGAACTTAACCCCGCCGTAGATTTCATAGGGGATGGTGTGAAAATTCAGAGCCTGTTCGAGAGCGCGGGATTGGGCATTAGTACGATAAAGCACAGCAGAGTCTTTAACCCCCCGCCCACTTATTTTCTCAGCAATAATATCTGCTTCCTCACCGGGTGTTTTGGCTCCTATGACCGCAACTAAACTGCCGTCCGGATTCTCTGTCCAGAGATCTTTTTTGATCTGAAGGCGGTTATTGGCTATAACACCCGCGGCCGCTTTCACGATATTGCCGCTGGAGCGGTAATTTTCGCCTAGATGCACTATCTTTGCCCTCGGCCAATCACGTTCAAAATTCAGAAAGGTCCGGATGTTTGCCCCGCGGAAGGCGTAAATGGACTGCTGGTCATCGCCGACAACGCTTAGATTCTGGTGACTGCCGGAGAGCAGCTTGATCAGCTGATACTGGGCGTGATTAATGTCTTGATACTCATCCACCAGGACATGATCAAATTTGTTTTGATACTTCATCAGAACGGCCGGACTTCTTTGGAAAAGCCGAACGGTTTTTTCTATCAAATCATCAAAATCAAACGCGTTCTGTTGGGACAATCGGTCCTCATATTCTTCGAACACCTTTTTTTCGAACTCGCCCAGAGTATCCACGTCCTTAAGCTCAGTTTTAATATCCGAGACCACCCTCATTAAGTTTGGGGCCGAATACTGTTTAGATCCCTGTAAGTCAAACGATTTGAGTACTTTTTTGATCAGGCGCAGAGAATCATCGTCATCAAAAATGACATAATTCGGCTGCCGGCCGACAGCTTGCGCCTCTCGGCGCAGAATGCTAGCGCTGAAGGCGTGGAAGGTGCCGATGAAAGGAGTATTGGTCCCAACCCTTGCCTTCTTGGCATTAGCCAAGATGCGTGTACGCATTTCGTCAGCCGCCTTATTAGTGAAAGTAATGGCGACAATACGTCTCGGACTGATGCCCGAGTTAATAAGATAAATGACTCTCTGAGTAAGAGTGCGCGTCTTGCCCGAACCAGCCCCAGCCGTTACTAAAAGCGGTCCTTGACCGTGGGTAACTGCCTCTGTCTGGCTGTCACTTAAATCCATATTAATAGTCCTCCTTAGCTTGATTTTAGGCGGAAAACACCTAATATATAACTACTATTCGTAGAATACCACAAAAGCTTTCCAGCAGGCTGAGGGGGGTTGTCCTGCCGGTTTTTATCGTTTTAGGAGTTGTTACAGCCGATCTGGCGTTTTTTAGGTTGGCCAACCAGGCACCCCTGCCTGATCCTGAGTTTATCGAGGATGACTTGGTTGGCAACGATCAAGACGGAGCTTTTCTAGGATCAGCTGGGCCGACAAGCGAGATTAGCCACGATAATGTCTATGCGGACTTCGGGGGGTTTGTGTTGGTTGAAAAGAATTCCTTACTAGGCGGAGAAAATCCTTTGGCTGAGGCCGTACAGGACGAAAGCGAATTGTTGACATATAAAGTTAAGGACGGAGACACCCTTTCTAATATCGCCGCCAATTTTGGTATTTCAGTAAAAGATATCCTCTCCGCCAATGATAAGGGGAGCAGTCTTATCAAGCCCGGTGAAGAGTTGGTTATCCTGCCCGTCTCCAAGTCTGGTTCCGGTTCTGTGGTCTCGGATGATGCCGAGATAGTCGCAGATCCAGACGAAGATTTCTTTATAAGACCAGTTAGCGGAGGGTGGAATTGGGGAGAGATTCACGATAGTCAGTATATGCCCGCGATTGACATCTCAACTGCTTGCGGAGCTCCGGTCTACGCCGCGGCTGCAGGCAAGGTTATAAAGGTAGGGTCACCGAGTTATTACAACCAAGGTTATGGGGGTTATCTCATCATTAGTCATTCAAACGGAACGAGAACTCTCTACGCCCACAACTCAGAGAACCTAGTGGAGATTGGCGACAGCGTTGAACAAGGAGAACAGATCGCCAGGATCGGCAACACGGGCATGACATACGGAAGCACCGGCTGCCACATTCACTTTGGAGCATCCGGAGTCTCTAACCCCTTCGCTAGATAGATCAGGCCTCCCTTATTCTCAATTGAAAAGCTTCTGCTAAATGAGCGGAGGTCAGATTTTGTTCGGCCTCAAGATCGGCGATGGTACGGGCAACCTTAAGGATCCTATAATAACTGCGCGTGGACAGCAGAGATTTATCAAAAATATTCTGGAGGAATTGTCTGCCAGCCGCATCCGGCCGGATAATCTGTTCACATTGTTTGGATGACATTTCTGAATTCGTTTTGATATCCCACCCCAGCTCTTGAAAGCGCTCTTTCTGAGTGCGTCTGGCTGCTCGCACATTTTTTTGGGGATGTGTTTGGTTCTCTTCCGTGATGGGTGATTCATTCAATTCGTTGAGCTTGATGCGCGGCACATTTATCTGGATATCTATCCTGTCGAGCAAAGGACCTGACACCCTTTTTTGATAGCGGTAGACTTCGTTGGCTGTACAGCGGCACTCTTTTTCGTTGTCGCCCCAAAATCCGCAGGGACAGGGATTCATGGCCGCGATCAAAATAAATTTTGCCGGGAAAGTTAAGTTTTTGCTGATCCTTGAGACGACAACCTCACCCGACTCCATCGGCTGACGCAAAGCTTCTAGCAAATCCCGACGGAACTCAGGGAGTTCATCCAGAAAAAGAATGCCTCGATGAGCAAGGCTGATCTCACCCGCCTTCGGATTTGTACCGCCCCCCATAATAGCGACCGGTGAAGCTGTTTGGTGGGGGGACCGAAAGGGACGCTCGCTGGCGAATGAACCCTTCAGCAGTCCAACAGAGCTCCACACTCGGGAGACTTCCATAGCTTCATCCAAATCCAGGGGTGGGAGAATAGAGATCATCGAATTGGCGAGCATGGTTTTACCCGAACCTGGCGGTCCGCTCATTAAAATATTGTGTCCGCCGGCCGCCGCTACCGTAAGGGCCCTCTTGGCGAACCTTTGGCCCCGCACATCATTAATGTCGACCGAAGCCCTCTGCGCGGGCATAAATTCAGTGGCTGGATAGGATGAGATAGGACACCGCCCCTCGAGATGGTTAATCAGGTCCGATAAGGTTTCAACGGGGACTATATTAACGTCTGTTATGAAGCTTGCTTCTCGGGCGTTCTCGGTGGGTAGAAAAAGCTCCTTAATACACAGCTCTTTGGCCAGAATAGCCGTATTTAGCCCGCCGGGAATTTTTCTGACCCTTCCGTCTAAAGCCAGCTCGCCAAAGAACATTTTGTTTTGGGGCTCCAGCAAGCCGACCTGTTTAGTGGCTGCTAAATAGCCGATCGCGATCGCCAAGTCATACTGAGTACCGGCCTTCTTAAGATCGGCGGGCGCCAAGTTCACGGTTATTTTCCGGTTTTCCCTGGAAGGAGACTTAAAGCCGGTATTTTTAATAGCCGAACCGACTCGCTCTTTCGCCTCCGAAAGAGCTTTATCTGCTAGGCCGACTATATTAAAAGCATGCAGACCGATGTTCAGATCGACCTCAACCTCTACGAGTTTCGCCTCTATCCCCTCCAGCTCAGCCGAGTAGACTTTAGCTAGGGCGCGCGTCATTTAACTCCCTAAACGGCTTTGCAGTCCTTACAAAGGCTTGATTCGGGCATGGCTTCCAAAAGCTCATCAGATATTTCGGTGCGGCATTGGGTACAATGGCCATATGTGCCATCGTCGATCCTTTTGATGGCAGCCTCAATATCGAGTAGGCGCTCTTCTAGAACCTGGACAGTAGCCAGCGTATTAGATGCCTCTTCCGTTTCATCAGCCTCCTCGTTGTCCAGTCCAGGTGTGTCGCCGAATTCATCATTCTTAAGCGTAGCCAGCTCTTTTTTAATGCGGTCCCGATCTTGTTTCAAAAGCCGAGCGAGTTCCTTCAGTTTTTCTTGGCGGATCATTAATGGAATTCTACTAAAAACTTGGTCATTGAGAAAGCCCGGACCCCCACATATAATGGGGTCAGGATGATATATGGTTTAACGGGAGAGCTTAAGCAGGCGGGCCTCAATTATGTTGTGCTGAATGTGGGCGGGGTTGAGTATCGGATCTCGATTCCCATTAATCAGGAAAAACAGCTAAAAGTTGGAGAAAAAATCCACATATTTACACATTTGAACGTTCGGGAAGGCGGAGCCGACCTCTATGGGTTTTTAAGCGAGGAGATTTTAGAATTGTTCGAACTTTTGATCTCGGTGTCGGGCGTTGGGCCAAAATCAGCTATGGCTATTCTTTCGGTGGCGCCAGTCCAGAATATTAAGGCATCTATCGCCGGCGGGGAGCCGGACTTGCTGCGGCGCTCATCGGGTGTGGGTAGAAAGACAGCCGAGCGCATTATAGTTGAGCTAAGGGACAAGGTGGGACCGATGGGCAGCGGTGATACAGCCAAATGGGCTGAGTCAGACCAGGATGTATATGAGGCGCTTGTGAGTCTGGGTTATCAAAGGCGCAAGATCGAAGACGCTCTGCGTGAGATAAATCCAGACGTGACCGACGTGAGAGACCGACTCAAGGAAGCTCTAAAGAAAATCAAGGGTTAATTTTATGGTTTTGTCTTGGACAGCCTTGAATGTGATTTTGGAGGGGATGAAAAAGTTCCCGCCATTCAGGGCCCTTTATAAACTGCCCTGGGTGCCGTCCGCCTATCACTACTGCCTAGCCTTCGTAGGCGCTCTTATCTATCGGTTTCCCTCAAAAAAACTTAAGGTCATCGGCATAACGGGTACAAAAGGTAAAACGACCACCCTGGAATTTCTTAACGCTGGGCTGGAAATGGCCGGTAGTAAAACCGCCCTTCTCTCATCGGTCAGAATAAAGATAGATAAAGATTCTAAACCCAATTTGCTGGGCAATACTCAGCCGGGCAGGTTCTTCGCCCAATATTTTATGCGGGAAGCGGTAAAAAAGGGATGCGAATTCGCTCTTTTAGAAATCGGCTCCGAGGGGGTAGTGTGCCATCGGCACCGATTCATAGACTTTGATGCAGCCGCCTTCGTTAATATCCATCCTGAGCACATTGAATCACATGGCAGCTTTGAAAAATACCGTGAAGCTAAGCTGAAGTTCTTTCGGTATGTCAGGCGGTCTCCCAAAAAGCACAAAAAGTTCTTTGTGAACCAGGATGATAAAAATGCAGACCTCTTTATCCAGGCGGCTGGCCGAGAGGAGGTTGTTCTGACCGTGAAGACAGAAGTTCCGCTTAGGATGTCTGGGGAATTCAATCGGGAAAATGCAGGCCTAGCTGAAGCTGTCCTGCGCAGCTTTGGGGTGGCTGACGGAATAATTACAAGAGCGCTCAAAGAGTTCAATGGTGTTCCCGGACGGATGGAATATGTTCAGAAAGAACCATTTGCGGTAGTGGTTGATTATGCGCACACGCCCGACTCCCTCGAGGCTGTCTATAAAAGTCTTCAGCTCCAGTCAGGAAAATTGGTCTGTGTTTTGGGTTCTGCCGGAGGGGGACGGGATAAATGGAAGCGCCCCAAGATGGGAAATATCGCCGCTCAATATTGCGCGACAGTCATTCTGACCGACGAAGATACGTTCGATGAGGATCCGGCCCAAATTCTGGAAGAGATAGAGATGGGCATACCGGCTGAACAAGGGCAAAAACTGGAGATTATTCTTGATAGAAGGCAGGCTATTCAAAGAGCTGTTGCACTAGCCGAGGGCGGAGACACAGTCATTATTACGGGTAAGGGCAGTGAACCGTATTTAAGGGTGGCGGGTGGCCGAAAAATTCCGTGGTCTGACGTCGGTGTTGCAAAAGAGATCTTAGGGTATACTAGTCCCAAGTTATGAGACTATCTTTTCACGGCGGAGTCAGATCTGTGACGGGCTCTAACTATCTTATTGAAAGCGGCGATACGCGCGCTCTAGTCGATTGTGGATTACATCAAGGGAGTTATGTCTGCGAAGTCGATAATTACGATAAGTTCCCGTATGACCCTGCATCTATAGATGTGCTTTTTGTGACCCACGCTCATATTGATCATGTCGGGAGGATACCCAAATTCTATAGAGAAGGGTTTAGGGGCAAAATATTTTCTACACCCCCCACCAAGGAATTTGCCGAGGAGCTTTTACTCGACTCTATGGATTTGCTGAAAAGGGAGGCAAAGCGATGTCAAAAAAAGCCGATCTATGAAGCCGCAGACGTGGAAGGTGCTATGGGCTTGTGGAAAACCGAAGGCTATCACAGGCGAATAGTGGTCAAGGACATGACGGCTGAATTTTATGACGCGGGGCACATTCTCGGCTCCAGTTCAGTTATGCTCGAAGCCGAAGGTAAAAAGATTATATTCTCCGGAGATTTAGGTAATTCACCGGCTTCTCTTATCAAGGGATTTGAAGAGGTCAAAGGAGCTGACTACGCCGTTATGGAATCGACCTACGGCAACAGATTACACCAGGATGTATTAGAGCGCAGAAGTTTATTGGAAGATGTTATTGAAGACACCCTTAAAAAGGGGGGAGCCCTGGTCATCCCGGCATTTGCTATGGAGAGAGCACAAGAGCTGCTCTCTGAGCTGAACGAGTTGGTGGAAAACGGACGTATTCCTAGGGTGCCGGTTTTTTTAGACAGCCCATTGGCCATCAAGCTCACGGCTATTTACAAAAAATACGAGAGGGACAGCCAGTATTTTAATCAAGAGTCCCTCCGCTCTGTCCGCGGGGGTGATGCCGTCTTCCAGTTCCCGGGACTCCAGATGGTTCTTAAAACAAAAGATTCAAGACACATTAAAGATGTACCCAATCCCAAGATCATTATCGCCGGCAGCGGTATGTCTCAAGGCGGCAGGATTGTTTATCACGAGAAAGCATATCTTCCTGATGAGAGAAGCACTATTCTCTTCGTTGGATACCAGGCTCAAAATTCTCTGGGCAGGAGAATTTTGGACGGGGAAAAGAGTGTTGAAATTATGGACGAGTTAGTACCGGTACGGGCAAGCGTCAGAAGCATCGACGGTTATTCAGCACATGCCGACCAGAATCTTCTTTTGAAATGGTTAAAGTCTATGAAATATGGGCTGAAGGCACTTTATCTAGTGCACGGAGAGGAGGATCAGACAACTCCTTTAGCTCAGAAGATCGGGGATTTTATGGCCATTAACACTGTGATACCCGAGGTTGGAGAAACGGTTGTACTATAGACTATAATTGAAGTATGAGCGAGAATAGGACACTTAATATCCAGATGTGCGTTTCCGGAGCAGCCGAAACGGATTTCTGCAACGAAGCGGCTTTGCGGGCGGCCGAAGCTATCGGCCAGGCCATCGCCAAGAACGGCTGTACCATGCTGGATGGTGCCACTACAGGATTCCCATACTGGGCGGCTAAGGGCGCTAAGCAGGCCGGCGGGCAGGTGGTTGGATTTTCTCCGGCGATCAGTGAGAAAGAGCACATCAATTGGTATCATCTGCCCCTGGACTACCACGATGTAATTATCTATACCGGTTTCGGGTATGCGGGGCGCAATCTAATATTGACTCGGGCAGCCGACGCGGTCGTAGTGGGTTGTGGCAGGATCGGCACCATCAATGAATTTACCCACGCCTTTGAGGACAAAAAACCGATTGGTGTTCTGACGGGTGAGTGGGAAACGGACGAAGTGGTAAAATTTGTTCTCGAACACTCTCATCGCGCTGAAGAGATGCAGGGGAAAATAGTCTTTGAAGAAGACCCGGAAGTGCTAGTCAAAAAGTTGGTAGACATTATTAGGCAGGAGAAGCTAACGGGCGGGCCTGCCACGGATGTTAAATAAAGGTCGAAGATGTATTTATTACTGTGAAAATGGATGTAAAAAAACCCATAGGCGAAGTAGTCCACTTTTTTAACAACATTAATGTTGCGGTTATAAAGTTTAACCGAAAAGTAGCGGCCGGTACGGAAGTTCATTTTTCGGGCGCGACCACCGACTTCAAACAAAAACTGGACTCAATGCAGTTGGACCATAAGGAAATTAAGGAAGTAGCAAAGG
The DNA here is from genome assembly GCA_028718505.1 of Candidatus Colwelliibacteriota bacterium. Classification (GTDB taxonomy): domain Bacteria; phylum Patescibacteriota; class Minisyncoccia; order UBA6257; family Colwellbacteraceae; genus 1-14-0-10-42-22. Next base: position 36,946 of record JAQULQ010000002.1, read on the forward strand.
GTAAAGAGGTGGGGGTCAAGGTAAAGGATAGGGTAAGAGCCGGAGACGAAGTATACGAGATCTAAAATCTAGATGCCCCTTTTCTCAGAGATAGCCCTTGCTTTGGTTTTGGCTGTCGTTTTCGGCTTTATCGCCCACGCCTTCAGACAGCCTCCTATTATCGGTTTTATCCTGGCAGGCGTGACGGTCGGTTTGTTAGCCAATCCTGGGTCAGCAGCCGTTGGAATAATGGATGGATTGGCTCCCATCGGTCTCGCCCTATTGCTTTTTCTGGTTGGTCTGGAGATGAATATGGCGGACTTGCGCCACGTTGGCTGGCCTTCTTTAGTGGTTGGGCTTGGGCAGACGGTTTTGATATTTATCGTTGGGTATTTTCTAGTGACCGCCCTTGGCTTCGGCGGTATTACCGCTGTTTATATTGCCATTGCTCTGGCTTTCTCTTCGACCATTATCGTAGTCAAACTTCTTTCAGAAAAAAAGGAGCTCAATAGTCTCTATGGCAGGATCGTGGTCGGTTCTCTACTGGTCGAAGACTTCGTAGCCATCCTGACCATTGTTATCCTGGCGGGTTTGCGGAGCGATGGGGCGCCCCTTCTCTCATTTATAGAGACCCTTTTTAAAGGAGGAGTACTCGTCGGGCTGATCCTATTCACCTCTCGTTTTTTTCCTCGGCTATTGGACAGAATCGGGCGTTCTCCCGAAATGCTTTATCTTTTTAGTATTGCTTGGGTGCTGGGTGTGGCTACCTTAACGGAACTAGTCGGTCTCTCAGTAGAAATCGGCGGATTTTTAGCCGGACTGGCGTTGGCCAACTCTTCTGAGCACTTCCAAATAGGTGCCCGCATGAGACCAGTGCGGGATTTCTTCCTGATTCTTTTCTTTGTGAGTCTGGGCGCGGGCATGTTGGTAGAAGGAGCAACCGTGCCTCTGGGCCCGGCCTTAATCCTATCTTTGTTCGTTCTGATTGGAAACCCCCTGATAGTTATGATTTTAATGGGGCTGTTAGGCTACCGATCCCGGACGTCTTTTTTAACCGGCCTGACAGCCGCACAGATATCCGAATTTAGTTTGGTGATAGCTGCCTTAGGCCTGCGTCTTGGGCACCTTGATCCAGACAGTACCGCTCTCGTTACCCTTGTGGGCATTGTTACGATATTTTTATCGTCCTATCTCATTATTTATGGCAATCAGATATACCGTCTGCTAAAGCCCGTTCTTAGAATCTTTGAATTCAGACGCAAACTAGTGGAAGATACTCCGATTGCCGGTGAATATCAGAACCACATTGTGCTGATCGGAGTGCACAGAACGGGCTACAGTATCTTGCAGACATTGATTAAAGCAGGTGCGGAGTTCGTGGCAGTAGACTTCGATCCGGTTCTAGTCAAATCCTTGCGAGGCAAAAAAGTTCCGGTAATCTACGGCGATATCGCCGACGAGGAGATACAAGAGGTTATCGGTTTGCGTAAAGCTAAGGCGGTCATTTCGACAGTGCCCGACAATCAGGACAATCAGATAGTGCTGAACACCGTTAAGAACATTAATAAAAAAGCCAAGATTATTTTGACCGCCAACGAGAAAGAGGATGCCACTCGTTTTTATCGGGACGGGGCCAGCTATGTTATCCAGCCGCATTTTGTCGGCGGTTGGGAATTAGCTCAGGCCCTCGGGAATAAGAGTGATTTCAGCGGTTTGATTAAGCTTCAAGAGAGAGACGCGAGGGTTCTGGATCTGCGTAGCTTAGGAAAATAGCTGCGGCTGTTCTTTCGTCCGCGGATGGCTATCCTCCGTATGAGGCTCTCTCTTCTGCAGTAAGGTTTCGTATTCCGCCGTCAGTGCAGAGATTTTCTTGAGTCCACCGAGAATGTCATTTACTAAATCAGCTCGGCGAAGGGCAGCGGCCGGATGGTAGAGTGGCATGAGCAAGGCATTCTGCCACCAAAATATCTTGCCTTGATCGCGGGATATTTTCCCTTCAGGCAGAAAGTAGTTCATAGCATATCTGCCGAGAGCGATAATTATCTTAGGAGCAATAATATCTATCTGCTTTTCTAAATAGGGTTTGTAGGCCCCTATCTCTTCTGGAAGCGGGTCGCGATTATTAGGTGGTCTGCGTTTAACGATGTTGGTTATATAGAACTCTTGTCTTTGGTGGTCAGCCTCCTCGATGAGTTTATCCAGAAGTTTGCCGGCTCTCCCCACGAACGGTTTTCCCTCCAGATCTTCATAAAATCCGGGAGCTTCGCCGATTAACATAACTTCTGCGTCGGGATCTCCTTCTCCGAAAACTAAGCGGGATTCGTGCAGGGGGAGCAGTGCGTCATTGGCCATTTCTCGCAGGAGTTTTGCCAGCTCGAGCTCTTTAGTCATGGCTTAATTATACGAATTAACCTGTGTTAAACTAATGCTATGAGCGGGGAGTTATATTTTCGTTATCCTATTCTAGATCTCACCTATGGGCAGCGTTTTATCAGGAGAACTGGGTACACAACTCTTCATATTATTCTAGCCGTAGCGGCAGTTGTCATGCTGTTTTCAGATGTTTCTAATCTATTTTTGCTGGGCGTGCTGGCCTCCGCTTATCTGCTCTTTAGATTTGGGATAAAATTAATCAGATCAAAACCTAGGATTAGGTTTAGGGGAGGCAACCTGCTCGAATTTACTGCGCCGAGGACCAAAAAGATTATTCTAGCCGCCTATGATAGGTCTGTTTTTCTGGGGGGCAGTTTTTTGCTGTACTTGGCGCGAGAGTTAATTGAAGAACCGATGATCATTAGAGTATTAAAAGGACTGGATGTTGGCCGGGATGAGTTCATTTCCAAGCTAGAGGCCTATCTAGCTGATGAGAGGGGTATTAAAGAGACTAATATCTGGAGGCAGGCTAAGCTTGAAGAAGCAATGATCCAGGCGTTCATTTTGCAGGAAAGTGAGAAGTCTCCTATTTCCCCCTTTCATCTTTTTGTAGCTCTGCCCCACACAGATAACGAGAAGGTTAGAAGGCTCTTTGTGCTTTTTGGTCTGGGCACGGACAACCTTACTCGGGCAGCTCGCTATCATTCGCTCATCAGTGTCTAGGGTGGAGAATAGGTAAGCATCATTAGCGTTAAAATGAATAATTCAGAAGTCGCAGCCATCCTGGCTGAGATAGGAGAGTATCTTTCTTTGCAGGATGAACCTTTCCGTCCTCGAGCTTATCGAGTGGCTTCCGTAGCTATTGAAGACTTAGATAGAGAGCTGGATGACATTTATAAGAAGGGAGGTATTAAAGCTCTGATGGAAGTGTCTGGGATAGGCCGGGCGATCGCTGAAAAAATTGAAGAACTCCTCACGACCAATAATCTTCGATATTACGAAGAGCTAAAGCGCAGTCTGCCGGTGGACCTCTCAGCACTCTCAAAGATCGAAGGTTTGGGTCCAAGAAAGATCAAAACTTTGTACGAAAAGCTGGGTATTAAAACCGTCAGCGATCTCGAAAAAGCAGCTGCATCCCGCAAGATAAGCAAACTGGCCGGGTTCGGGGTTAAATCGGAAGAAAATATTCAAAAAAGTATAGATTTTCGCAAATCTCAAGGAAGCCGCATGGGTTTAGATATAGCTATGTCCCTAGCCGCAGTTTTGGTAGAAAGGCTCTCTGCCCTGCCGGGCGTTTCGAGAGCGGTCATAGCCGGCTCATTAAGGCGTCGGAAAGAAACGATCGGAGACTTGGACCTCTTAGCAGTTTCCCTGAACCCGGACAGGGTAATGAAGTTCTTCACATCTCAGCGAGAAGTAGCCCGAGTGCTGGCAAAAGGGAGCACCAAAGCCTCAGTTACTCTCAAGCAGGGCATAGATGCAGATCTAAGAGTGGTGGGGGCGGGCTCTTATGGAGCAGCTTTGGCATATTTTACGGGCAGTAAAACCCATAATATTGCCTTGAGAAAAATTGCTCAAAGCAAAGGATTAAAACTGAACGAGTATGGTTTATATAGAGGCAGTCGGAGGATCGCCGGAAGATCGGAGGAGGAAATTTATGAGAATTTAGGGCTTCAGTATGTTGAACCGGAAATGCGTGAGGATCGGGGAGAGATCGAACTAGCTCGACGGCACGCTCTGCCCAGATTGGTCCGTTATGGGACGCTCAAGGGAGACTTACAAATACAGACCAATTGGACGGACGGCAAGAATTCCATATCTGAAATGGCCCAGGCGGCCCTAGCAAGAAAATTAGAATACATCGTTATTACTGACCACACACAGAATTTAAAGATGGTTCACGGCCTCGATGTTAAGAGGCTGACAGCTCAAGGTAAAGAGATAGACGCTGTCAATAAAAAGTTAAGAGGCAAGATTAAGATCCTGAGAGGCGCTGAGTGCGATATTTTGAAAGATGGCAGTATGGACTTACCAGATAGGGCGCTGGCCGAACTGGATGTAGTCGGAGCTTCTATTCACTCTTATTTCAATCTGAACAATCAACAGCAGACAGAGCGGGTAAAACGGGCTTTGGCCAACCCTCACGTTGATATTCTTTTTCACCCTACGGGCAGATTAATCGGCAGAAGGCCTCCGCTCGAGTTGGATATGGAGGAAATCATACGTTCTGCTCATAAAACTAAAACGATCTTAGAAGTTAATGCTTTCCCAAACAGGTTGGATCTAGGGGATGAGTATATCAGACAGTGTGTAAAAGGAGGGGTCAAAATGTCCATTAGCTCGGATGCACATTCTGGCAAACATCTGGATTTTTTGGACTTCGGTGTGGCCCAAGCCAGAAGGGGTTGGGCACGCAGAGAGGACATTATCAACGCTTGGCCTATGAAAAAGATGCTTAGTTCTTTGAAAAAGGCTTAACCGCCCCCGCCCCCTCAATAACGCGTTTAAAAGTAGCCGGCTCATTCTCAGCCAGATCAGCCAAGATTTTGCGGTCTAGTCCGATTTTTTTCTTAGCCAAGACGCTCATAAGTTGGCTGTAAGTAGTTGTATTGATTCTGGCGCCGGCATTGATCTTCGTCTGCCAGAGCTTGCGGAACTCTCTTTTTTTGACGCGTCGGTCACGGTAGGCATACGTCCCAGCCTTAAGTACTGCCTGGCGGGCAGGGCGCTCTTTAGACTTTCTGTCCCATCGATAGCCCTTAGTGCGCTTTAGGAGATTGCGTCTGGTTTTTGTGGCCTGCGGGCCTCTTTTAACTCGTGCCATTTTTAATTAAGGTATGCATTAACATTACTCCGGTCTGCCCCGCTGATACTAGTCATACTGCGGTTGTTCTTGATCAGCTTCTGATTCTTCTTGGTTTTGGAGTGTCCTAAACCCTTCTTGCGGCGAAGAAGCTTTCCGGTCTTGGTCACTCTGACCCTTTTTGTGTAACTCTTTTTGGCCATTGCTCGGGGCATGCTGTGAATTAAAGCAAGTGCTATTCTAATCTAAGACTATCTATCAAATCAAGCCGGCTGGACCGAAGGGGTTTTATTTCGGCTCTATCTGAGTGGTGAGTCCTCTGCCTCCGGGGGAGATGGTCTGCGTTTGCTTAAAGGGCGTTTCGATGCGTCCGAGAAAATCTTCTAATTTTCCGCGGGCATAATCTCGCATGCCTTTCTCTCGTCCCCTAAGGGTCATTTGGATCTCTACTTTGTGCCCGGCTTTCAGGAACTCTTCAAGTTTCTTGAGTTTGAACAGGAGGTCATGTTCGGCTTCTCTGGGGCTGACTTGGATCCGCTTCGATTCGGGATTCTTTTGCTTCTTCTGTTTCTTAAGTTCCTTTTCTTTCTGATAACGGAACTTGTCGTAGCTGGTGATCTTGACCACCGGCGGATCAGAGCTCTCGGTGACCATTACCAGGTCTAATCCCGCTGTGCGCGCCCGGCTTTTGGCCTCTTCTAAATTTAAAATACCGAGGTTCTCCCCGGTTTCTCCCAAAACCCTCAACCGGGGGGCCGTTATCGCATCATTAGACTTGATCCCGCCGGTTTTGTTATTTTTGTTCCAAATAGGCAACGCCCATAGGATACTTTATTGACCTAGCTTTGGCAAATTAGGTAAGCTTACAGTATGGAAAAAACAAAAAGTGATTATAGGGTTTGGGCGGTAGTCGCGTATTTTCTATTCTTCGTTCCCCTTTTGGTGGCAGAGGCAAAGAAGAATGATTTTGTGAAGTTTCACGTTCGTCAGGGCCTGGGGTTATTAATAACCTTCTTTGTTGCAAGAGTTCTGACCCTAGTTGTTCTCGTGCCCTTGTTTGCAGCAATCGGATTGCTGTCGCTAATTTTAGTACCGATCATCAATATTCTGCTTCTGGTTGTGCTGGTCGCGGGTATTGTTAATGCCGCCAGTGGCGAAAAGAAACCCTTGCCAGTAATTGGCGAGTGGTCCGAAAAATACTTGAAGATTTAGAGACTGAATGCGGGTTGTTATATAATAACAGCACGCATAATAGAGAGGCCAAAGCAGGAGTTCGACAGCCATGAACAGTCTTCTTAAAAAATCACTTATTGTCTTGTTGCTTATCTGCGCCTTTGCGGCTGTCGCCTGGATAATAGCGATTTTGTTGCGTGGAACCCTGGCTGGCAATTCATTTAGGGATGCAATTGGTGACTTGTCTGAGAACTCAGCCGACAACGTAGAGTGTAGAACAAGCGGAGGAGAAAAATATGGGGACACGAAGGATATAAGAGGAGACTACACTATCGAAAGGAAGTATTTCTACAGTAAATCTCTTAGTAAATGTTTGTCTGAAACTACCGTGTCTTTTTTGGGAAGCTTGGATAGAAATACGATCGTAGATGTGGACACGGGGGAGGTGTTGGTTGTCTATGACAAGACGTGCGTGGATGCATCCTGTTTGACTCTCGATGGATACAAGACAAAAAAAGCCGAACTTGAATAGTGGAGATAGAGTTCTGTATTAGAAGATAAATGAACCGCCGTAAAGGCGGTTCATTTATCTTGATGGAGACTACACGAGTCTTAATATTGCATGATCTGGGGTTATTCGGCACCCAAAGATAACAAAACCCCATTCTTAAGGGTCCTAGTGTCACACGAGAGCAATGGAATCGGCCATTTATAACGAAAGAGAGCTCCGACCCACGAGGAGTCGGAGACTCTCAGTCGTGAGCGGAGCTCAGTGGCTAGATGGTTCGATCACCACCAACCAGTCGGAGTAGCCGTCGAGTGGCGTACAGATGTCACTGCCGTCGTAGATGATGCAGATGTCATCTGCCTTCACCCAACGATCCCTCTCGATCTCCAAGAAACATCCCTCAGAGGTAACTTCGTAGTTCCTCTGAACGACCGCCCCGTAGTTGGAGCACCTGGCCTGATCGGAGGCCTGACTCTTGTTGTACAACAGGGTCCCGACGGCGATGACGGCAGCAACGATGGCTGCTATCACCAGTAGGACGCCCAGCCCCTTCAGGAGATTCTTGACGAGTTCCATCGTCTTCCTTTCCCTCTCGCGGATTCAACCATCAAGTCTTGGTGGCTCAATCCGCGATGGGAGATAGTAAAAGAACGTGCACTGTACATACCACGAAATAGATAATGGGTCAATGTCGTGGATATGATACGAGAAAATTGTTTATCCCGAGTTCGCCGAAAGGGAAATCCCTCGCTGGGTATATTTTTGAGACACCCGAGGATATCCAGAAGCTAGAAGAGATGACAAAGCCCCATTATTGGAGTCTTAGTATCACATAAAGGGATTGGAATCAGTATGTCTATAAACGAAAAGGAGCCCGCAGGTTCCTAATCGTTCCTCCCACCAACAATGTGGGTTAGAAAGTCAAGAGCCGTTGGGCTCAGCTGGGGCTGGTTCAGCCGCCAGATGTGTTGATGTCGATGTTGGGGATAATCGTCTCCGGTCGGAACAGGACCCGGTAGTGATAGACGTCCACTGACACCGGGTCGACCTGCTCGACGAAGTAGGTGACGTTGTCGCTCAACCCCAGGAAGTGCTTCTTGTACTCATTCGGCCCAACCTTGCACGTCACCGTCAGCTCTCCGGAGTCGTCATGGTTGCCCAGAGAGCACAGACCATCGATCTCCAGCATGTAGGTGTCGGTGATGCCGTTGTAGAACACGATTCGCCGGTTGACCTCGAACTGGTCCGCCGCCGTCGAGATGTTCTGCGAGGCAACGTCGGCTTCGCTGCTACACGCAGCCAGAGCCAAGGCCATCAGTAGGACGAAGACCAAGAGCTTCTTCATTCCGCCTTCCTTTCCTTATCGCGGATTCAACCACCAAACATTTAGTAGTTCAATTCGCGATAGGAAATATATAAAAGAACGCAGTATCTATATACCACAAAACAGCGAGGGAGTCAATGTGTGGAGATGGCGGGAATCGAACCCGCGTATGAACCAGTCATGAGAGAACTTGCTACAAGCCTAGTTCAGTCTGTTTTAGATAGTGAGCTGAAGACTGAACAAAAAACTCACTACCCGGCTAGAATTAGATTTCCACAGAATCTCCCTAACCAAGAGAATCAGCGTGAGCTCGAATTATGACACCGCTACCTCCTATCCGAGCATTCGGAGAGCGATGCAGCCCTTAAGCGTAAGCCAGGGCTGGTTGACGATTTAAGTTTGCACTTATTTCGTGGCGGGGTTATTTAAGAGATCCCCGACTCTGCTTGCGGTTCTCGCAATCAATGATCCAGCTAGCCGATCATCCCCATTATTTAACTCTTAAAGAACTCCTGATCTCCCTATCAGTATCGCGCTTTTTGATGGCTTCACGCTTATCGTGCTTCTTTTTGCTGCGCACCAGCCCGATACTGATCTTAACTAGGCGGCCCTTAATATAGGCTCGCAGAGGGACAACCGTCAAGCCAGCCTCATTCATCTTGCCGATGAGATATTTTATCTCTTTTTTTGTCAGCAAGAGGCGCCGGGTTCGTTCGGAGTCATAGTCTTTGGGGGTGTTATTAGGCTGGTAGGGAGCAATAGTGGCGCCGATGAGTTGGATCTGCCCGTCTATCAGCCGCGCGTAGCTTCCGCTGAGATGCACCTTGCCGGCTTTGGCCGCTTTCACCTCAAAACCAAGCAATTCAATACCAGCCTCAATTTCTTCAAGGATGGTGTAATCAAAATATGCCCGCCTATTTCTGGCCAACTCTTTCATTCGATCCGTTCCCTTAAGTATAACCCGAACAGGGGAGAGTACGGGAAGTAAAAATGTTATGATATTTTCAGAAACAGGAAATGATAAAAACTCTCACGGATATTTTGCGCGAAGAATTACCCGATCTAGACTTCGACGTCCAGACCTCCAATGATCCGGAAAGGGGGCATCTTTCGACCAATGCTGCTTTTTTCCTAGCCAAAAGGGACCACGCCTCACCTATGAAAATGGCAGAGGAACTGCGCAGCCATCTGCACAAACACGCCCCCTCTGATTATTTTGAGAAAATAGAGATTGTTGCACCCGGCTTTATTAATGTTTGGCTGACGCCGGATGCCATTCGGAGTGAATTTAAGAGGATCTGCAAAACCAAAGTCTGGGGTAAAGGCAAAAAGAGAAAAGAGACCGCCATCGTCGAATATTCCTCACCTAATATAGCTAAACCTCTGCATGTCGGCCACCTTCGCTCGACTATCATCGGTGATGCCATTGCTAACATCTATGATTTTCTCGGCTACAGCGTTGTGCGCTGGAATTATATCGGGGATTGGGGCACACAATTCGGCAAGACAATAGTTGCCTATAAAAAGTGGGGAGACAGAGAAAAAATAAAGAAAAGTCCCGTAGAAGAACTGAGCCGGCTCTATGTTAAATTCCACGAGGAATTGAAACAGCATCCGGAGCTGGAGGATTCTGCCAGAGAAGAATTCAAAAAACTTGAGAACGGGAACAAAACGAACCTGAAACTTTGGAGATGGTTCAAGAAAGAGTCTCTTAAAGAATTAAGCAAAATATATAATAGGCTGGGCGTAAGGTTCAGCATCTACATCGGAGAGTCTTTTTATCAGGACAAGATGGAAGGATCTGTTCGTTCTCTGATCGTGGACGGATTAACTAAGGAAAGCGAAGGGGCTTTGATCGTGCCTCTCGAGAAATATGGCCTTTCGCCGGGCCTTATCAAAAAATCTGACGGGGCCACCCTATATCTAACCAGAGATATTGCCAACCTAGAGTTTCGTTTAGATGAATATAAGCCTAGCAAGATAGTGTATGTGATAGCCAATGAACAGGCGCTACACCTTTCCCAGCTCTTTGCGATAGCGGATCTTAGGGGACTGGGGGAGGGCGTAGAGCTTAGGCACGTTAAGTTCGGCCTAGTCCTCGGGGAAGAGGGCAAAAAGTTCTCCACGCGTGAGGGAGGAGTGATCGAATTGGGCCAAGTACTCAACGAAGCCGTAAAGCGGGCGGAGCAAACCATCAAAGAACGAAAAGCTTCTCTTACTTTGGTTGAGGCTAAGCGAGTCGCTCAAGCGATCGGAATAGGAGCAATAAAATATAATGATCTTTCTCAAAACAGGCTTTCCGACATCACTTTTGACTGGGAGAAAATGCTCAGCCTCGAGGGCAACTCTGGCCCCTATCTTCAATATACTTATGCCAGGCTCAAGAATATTCTTCGCAAGGCCAGAGTGGTGCCTAAACTGAAAGCATCCGCCCTAGAAGAGAACAGAGATTTTGCCATTGTAATGAAGCTGGCTGAGTTTCCGGAAGTGCTGAAAAGGGCCAGTCAGTTCTATATGCCCCATTATTTAGCTAACTACTTATACGAGCTGGCGAAAAAAGCGAATTCTTTCTACCAAAGCGAGCCAGTGTTGAGTTCAACGCCCGAATTTAGAAATGTCCGCCTCAATCTTGTCAAAGAAACCGTGAAAATCCTGAAAACCGGCCTTAATCTGTTGGGCATAGAGACGGTAGAGAAAATGTAGGGCGTTTATTTCCGGATAGCGATAGTCAGCTCTCCTTTAAAAAGCTTTTCACCTTGGACAGCACTCTCTTTTCGTATTTCTTTGAGGTGGCCCAGTTCTTTGATGCGGTCTGTCTCTCGGCCGATGAGGTCCAATAACTTTTGCGAATCTGTTGTGTAAGCCAGGTCAACTTTTTGGCCGACATTGAGGCCGGCTTTTTTCCGGGCGTCTTGGAGTCCCCTCATGAGTTCTCTAAGTAAGCCCTCGGCCACAAGCTTTTCAGTCAGATTTTTATCCAGATAAACAGTCGCTCTGCCGACTTTAACAGAGACAAAGTTCTTCCCGGGCCTTTTTGTATAGAAGGAAACGCTCTCAACATTAATCTCGTCCCGCAAAAGCTCTGTGAGTGCCCTCTCTGTCTTTAGCTCATTGGTGCCCTTCAGCACAACAGCAGCCATGCGCTGACGCAAGGGCTGTTGGGCTTTAGCCCTAAGGGTGTGTACCGCCGACGCCAAGGTTCTGACAAGGCCCATTTTTTCCAAAAGCTTTTTGTCAGCGGGGGAAAGTGTGTGTGGACGCGGATAATTGCACAAGTGAACTGATTGCGGATCTTTAACCCCGCGTAGAGTGTGATATATGTGTTCGGCCGTGAATGGTAGGGTGGGCGCCACTGCCTGGCTGAACCTAAGCAGGACACTATGGAGTGTTGCCAGTGCCTTGGGGTCACCTCCCGCGAACCGGTCCCGGCTTCGCCTGATATACCAGGTAGATAAGTCTTCGACAAAAGGTTGGATAGCCCGGGTGGATTTAGGCAGGTCAAAGGTATCCAGGCCGCCGCTGTAGTCTTGGATAAATTGCTCGAGACGGATATTTATCCACCTGTCCAGAATATGATTCGAGGTACTCTTGGTCAGTCTACCCTGAGCAGAGCCGAAGGGCCTACCCTGAGCGGAACCGAAGGAGCGCCAATGGTGCAAGTCGGCGTATGTCAAAAGATATTTATGGGTGTTGTGCAGAATATTAACCGTGTTTCTTGCCTCTCGGATACCCTCCTCGTTCATATTGGGGTCTTCGCCCAGCATTACTTTACTGGCCGAAAAATAAAGTCGCAGCGCTTCAGCCCCGTATTTTTCAATGATCTGCCGGGGGTCTGGGTAGTTGCCGTAATTTTTACTCATCTTGCGTCCGTCGGTACCCATCAGCACGCCGGTCGTAATGACGTTGGTAAACGCAGGCTTGTCCCAAAGGGCGTTAGCCAGCACGTGCAGGTAATAGAACCAGCCCCTCAACTGCCCGGTGTATTCAATAATGAAATCGGCCGGGAAGCCGGCCTCGAATTTTTGTTTGTTCTCGAAAGGATAGTGGTCTTGGGCGAAAGGCATTGAGCCGGATTCGAACCAGACGTCTAAGACTTCCTTAACGCGGTAAGCCTTCTTGCCGGAGGGCAGGGTCAAGACTACCTCATCGATACCGGGGCGATGTAGGTCATGCACCTTTTTGCCGGAAAGCTTTTCTAGCTCTGCTAGCGAGCCGATAACAGCGCGCTCCCCATCCCTAGTTTCCCAAACTGGGATCGGTACTCCCCAGTAGCGTGTTCTTGAGATTGACCAGTCAGGAGCATTATTAATGTTGTATTTGAATCGCTTTACGCCGAAGTGCGGAGGTACCCAATTGATATGCTCGTTTGCCTCAAGCATCTGTTTGCGGATAGGCCCGATTTTCATAAACCAAGAACTCTGCGCCATATAAATAAGAGGCGTAGAACAGCGGTAACAGTGGGGATAGGCATGAGTGATGGTCTCTCGGCGGATCAGCAAGCTTCTCTTCTCCAGGTCCTCTATGATCAATGGGTCTGCCTTCTTGAAGTAGAGGCTTGCCCAGGGATGGTCGAAGTGTTCTAAGAACTTTCCGTCTTCGTCCAGAATGGTCGGTAGGTTGAGCTTATGGGCTAATCCGAGATTAAAATCGTCTTCGCCAAAACCGGGAGCGATATGTACTACCCCCGTACCCTCTTCGGCGTTGGCAAAGCTGGCTCCCCAGACCCTGTAGTTCGAATCACTTTTTTCAACATCGATCTCGAAAAGGGGAATGAAAGATTTGCCGATCAAACTTTTCCCGGTAACCGTTTTGATCTTTTTCCAATGGCTGAACTCCGGATAGCGCTCCAGTGCCTTTTCGGCTAAGATATATTTTTTTCGGCCGTCAGTAACGACGATGTATTTAATGTGTGGATTAACCGCTAGGCCATTGTTGGCCGGCAAAGTCCAAGGGGTAGTTGTCCAGGCTAGAATGTATGTCTCCGGAGAATCTTTGAGCGGGAAAGCGATAGTCACGGCCGGATCGGCTACATCTCGGTAGTTCTCATCGGTGTCCATAGTGACCTCAAATTTTGATAAGGGAGTAGCACAGCGCGGACAGTAAAGCGAGACGCGCCGTCCCTTATATATCAGCCCCTTGTTATAGAGCTCTTTAAAAGCCCAGATGACGGATTCCATGTAGTTCAAGGTGTCCGTGCGGTAGGGTTTGTCTATTTCAACCCAGCGTCCGATGTGGTCGATATACCAACGCCAATCTTTAGAACCTTTGGCTACGTATTGCCGGGCAGCCTTAATAAAGTTGCCGACGCCGTAGCGCTCAATGTCCTTTTTAACCCGTAGCCCCAGCTGTTCTTCAACTTTGTTTTCTGCGGGCAGACCGTGGACATCCCAGCCCCACACCCTTGGGACATAACGTCCCCTCATTGTTTGATAGCGAGGAATAATATCCTTGGCGATGCTTGGCAGGAGAGTGCCGTAATGGGGCATACCCGTAATAAAAGGAGGGCCGTCGTAAAATGAGAAGATCTTGGATCTCGGATTTTTGCGAAGACTCCTCTCAAAAATTCTATTTTTCTTCCAAAAAGCCAGTACCCTCTCCTCTTTTGCGAAAAGGCTTAGGTCGGATGGATTTGGGGCAGGATTTCGGACAGGACTTTTAGCCATTAACAGTGGGGAATATATCCCAACTTGGGATTAAATCAAACCAGCCGCTCGTTTTACATCAGCCAGTTTTTTTTCAGCGATCCGGTTAGCCGTTTTAGTACCAGCCTCAAGTGTGCGCATTACGCCCGCTTTATTTTGCAGTAACTTTTTGCGCCTTTGCTGTATCGGTTTCAGGAATTTGATTATTTCTTCTGCCAAAGCTTTCTTAAATTCTGCGTACCCGCTGTTCCGGAATTTTTTGACGAGTTCATTGATGGGCCTACCCGATATCCCTGAATAAATAGAAAGCAAGTTAGAAACGCCCGGCCGCTTGCGCGGGTCATAACCGATAGTCTTATGAGAGTCCGTCTGGGCTGACGCGATTTTTCTGTGGACAATATCCGGCGGGTCCGATAGAAAAAGACATCCGGCAGGAATAGACTTAGACATTTTCTTTTTCGGGTCATTAAGGCTCATGATCCTCGGGGTCTGATTATGAAGAGCCTCGGGCTCAGTTAGGGTTTTGCCGAAACGTTTATTGAAGAGCTGGGCGATGTCTCGAGTCAGTTCAAGGTGCTGCCTTTGGTCTTCACCGACGGGTACGAAATCGGCGTCATATATCAGAACGTCTGCCGCCATCAGGATCGGGTAGCCGAAAAGTCCTGCATTCGGAACGCGTCCTTCCTGCACCTTCTCTTTGTATTCAACCATGCGGTTTAGCTGGCCGGTGGAAGTCAGGGTGCTGAGTATCCAGGCCAAGTTGTTGTGTGCAGGAACGTGGGACTGCAGGAAAATAATTGATTTTTTCGGGTCCAAACCGGCCGCCATCGCGTCGATGGCCATGCCCATTATTTCTCCCCGTTTTTCTTTGGGGCTGTAGGGTATCGTCAGGGAGTGATAATCGGCGATGAAATAAAGTCTCCGGAGATTCTTCTTCTGCAGTTCAACCAACTGCTTAACGGCACCCAAATAATTGCCGATATGGAGTTCACCAGTGGGCTTGAGCCCGCTTACAACCGTTTTAAGCATGTTTTTATTATAGGGTTGATACGCCAGATAACAAAAAAGAAGAGGCCCCGTTCAGGAGCCTCTTCAGTCTGTGCCCGATCAGTTTATTCTTTCTTCTTGTCCAGCTTATCGAGTTTCAATCCCTTGAAGATAAAGTAAACTACGGCTGCGATTATCAGGAAATCGATCATCGCGGTTATAAATTGGCCGTAGGTGACCGGACCGATAGCCAAACTGCTCAAGCCTTCGGTTGAACCGAGGGCATAACCGAGCAGGGGTTGAACGATATCCTGGACGAATGACGAAACGACCTTGCCGATAGCCCCGCCTAAGATAAAGCCAACTGCCAGCCCGACCACTCCCTGTTCACGAATGAATGTAATGAAGCCCCTCATAGGTAATTTTATGGAACGACCTTTTTAAATCTCGATGACTACAGGCAGAACCATTGGTCTGCGGTGGGTCTTGTGGAAAAGGAACTGGCCGATCTGGTCGCGGAAAAGCGATTTCAGATAATCAGCGTCCAAGCTCTGGTGTTTGGGAATGCGCCCGACGATACCTCTGACTTTGTGTCGGATGTCTCGGAGAAGTTCCTGGTTGTCCCTAAGGTAGATGAAGCCTCGCGAAATAATGTCAGGATTCTTCAGAACTCGGCCGGTGCGTCTATCCAGAGTGACTATCAAGACTATCATTCCATCGGTTGCCAGCATTCTACGGTCGCGCAGCACCACCTCCTCCACGTCGCCGATGCCTAGGCCGTCAACCATGACATAGTTAGCGGGTACGAATTCTTTTGTGACCTCAAAAGAATCTTTGGTAAGCAGAGCGATTTGACCATTATCCATCATTTTGACGTTTTCTTCGGGTAGGCCTGTTTCCTCAGCTAATTTGCCGGCCGCAAAGCGGAAGTAGTAGTACCCATGTACGGGCATGACATATTTGGGCTTGAGGGTTTCGATGGTGAGCTTGAGGTCGCCAGCTCGGGCGTGTCCGCTAGAGTGGATATCGACGATCTTAACGTTGTGGATGATCGCCCCCTGGCGGGCCATATTATCGGTCAGAATTTGGACGCTTCTTTCATTGCCCGGAACGATAGATGAAGAGAAGATAACAGTGTCTCCTTTCTTGAGCTGAACATAACGGTGTTCCCCGTTCACTATTCGTGTTAGGCCTGCATTCGACTCTCCTTGGGCGCCGGTCGATAGGAGCATCAGCTTGTCGTCCTTATATTTGTTGAATTCTTGAACGGGGATAAGGGTACCTTCTTTGAACTTTATGTAGCCGAGAGCCTTGGCAGCATCTACATTCTCTCTCATGGAGCGGCCGTTGATGGCTACTTTGCGCCCCTGTTTCTCGGCCATCTTAATGAACTCAGCAATGCGGGTGAGCATCGAAGAAAAAGTCGTGATGAGAACACGTCCCTTAGCATTCTTCAGGAGCTCTTCGATATTTTCCTCAACGACATATTCAGGCATGTTATGCCCTTCCTCTAAAGCATTAGTGGAATCCATCATGAAAGTGTGGACACCCATCCTGCCGACCCGCTGGACCTCGTCGAACTGGTAGATATTACCCTCCCTGTCTCGGTCGAGTTTAAAGTCGCCGAAGTGGACGATATTACCGACGGGAGTTTTTAAAATAACCCCCATCGAATCCGGAATGGTGTGTTCGACGCCGAAGAACTCAAGGTCAAAGTATCTCCCCACGTTCTTTTTCTCTCCGTATTTGACCTCAATGATGTTGGGTTTAGGGGCATTGGGGAACTCCGCCTGCCGCCTTTCTATCAGAACCTTAGTCAGCTTAAGAGTATAAAGCGGAGGATTGCCTAATCGGCCGAGGAGATAGGGGATAGCGCCGATGTGGTCAAGATGGCCGTGGGTAATGATGACCGCCCGGATTTTATCCTTCACAGGCTCGAGGGAAGCAATGTTCGGGATGATGTAGTCGATACCTGGAGTTTCTTCCTCTGGGAACTGAAATCCCATGTCAACGATAACTATTTCATCTTCATATTCGAAATAGTTCATGTTCCGGCCGATCTCTTCCAGACCCCCGAGCGGAACAATGCGCAAGCGCTCCTCGCCCTTTTTCGGCATTTTTTGAGAAACAGTTTTCTCAGCTGCTTTGCCGGCAGCCCCTTTTGTAGTTTTTCTGGCAGCCGCCCTAGCCGAAGAGGCAGTGCGTGTGCCAGAGACCCGAATACGGGTCGATCTAGTTTTTATTGGCATAGTGCCCAGGGCGGGATTCGAACCCGCACTTCCCGAGGGAAACTAGTCCCTGAAACTAGCGCGTCTGCCAGTTCCGCCACCTGGGCTTCTTTATTAATATACTGACTTGTGTGCGGGTGACTTACCCTGCGCCGTGTTTTTGTGCAGAACAAAAGCTCAGCCGCCGCCACACGCTTAATCTATGCAAAAACTAAAAG
>JAQULQ010000003.1 GCA_028718505.1 Candidatus Colwelliibacteriota bacterium
TGATTTCGATGTGTTAATCGGAGTAAGGCGGGGAAGGATTTTTACCAACCGCTTTTTTGCCGTGTTAGTCCTCGGACTAGCGGGCTATTTCAAGCACAACATGCATGAACAGGAGAAAGCTAAAGATATGATTTGTCCGAATCACTTTGTAGCGCCGGGGGCATATAGGCTCACTCCGCCGTACATAGATTATGACCAGGCAATCTATGCCGGGCTGGTTCCGGTAATGGGAAATGAGACGAAGATAGAGCAGTTTTTTAGGGCCAACGACTGGATGAAGCCACGGCGGGTATATAAAAAGGACCAGCGCTATCTGGGAGAGGCGAATTCTTTGTTTAAGAGGGCGGTAGAATGGCTATTGGGAGGTTGGCTGGGGGACCTCGCCGAGAGGCTCAAGTTCGTGCAGATCTCTGAAATTAGCCGGGGTCTTCCCCCAAAAATGCCTGCCGGAGCGCGGTTTGTCTGCAATGAGAATGAGCTTAGGTTTCACCTAAATTCAGCGCAAACTATCACTAAGTGGCGAGAGCGGAAGCAGAAAAAAACATTTAAAACTGCCTCGTTCCATTATTGACAAGCGCTGCTAAACAGCGTATAAAACTATCGCCATGAAGTTAAAACCATTATCTAACAGGGTCTTTTTGGAGCCCATAGAAGAAGAAAACACTACGGAGTCGGGTATCGTTATCCCCGAAACCGCCGAAAAAGAGCGTCCTCAAAAGGGCAGGGTCTTGGGAGTCGGCCCAGGAAGGCTGAACGAAAAGGGAGAACGGATCTTAGTTTCAGTTAAAGAGGGCGACGTAGTTCTTTTTAAAAAATACGGGCCGGATGAAATAGAGATAGATAAAAAGAAATATCTGGTCGCGGATGAAGACGATATTTTAGCAATTATAGTCGAAAAATAAACCGGTAATTCTAAAAGAAAAATGGCAAAAGAAATTCTTTTCGATGCTAAGGCGCGTCAGGCGATCAAAAAGGGGATAGATAAGTTGGCGGATGCTGTCCGCATGACCTTAGGACCTCGCGGTCGGGCGGCTGTTATTGAAAAATCGTACGGAGCTCCGCAGGTAACCTTTGATGGCGTGTCGGTTGCAAGAGAGGTTGAGTTGGAAAATAAGCAGGAAAATCTCGGAGCCGAACTCATTAAACAGGCGGCCGATAAAACTAACGATGCTGTCGGAGACGGCACCAGTACGGCGGTCGTCTTGGCTCAGGCTATGATTGATGAAGGTGAAAAATTGATCCAAGAAAAAGGCTTCAACGTAATTCAGCTTGCAGAGAAACTAAAACAGGAAAGCACAAAGATAGTCGAAGCCCTAGAGGCGCAGAAAGAGCCGGTAGATGACAACAAGAAAATAGAAGAGGTTGCCTCCCTTTCGTCTAAAGACAAGGAAATAGGTAGACTAATTGCTGAGGTGATGGAACGAGTGGGTAAGGACGGAGTGGTAACGGTGGATGATTCGAATACAGTCGGTAATTCTTACGAAGTGGTGGAGGGAATGCAATTCGATCGTGGGTATGTCTCTCCTTATATGATCACCGATCAGGAGCGAATGGAAGCTGTTCTGGAGAATCCGTATATTTTGGTAACCGATCAAAAAATAACGTCTATCTCAGATTTGCTGCCGATTCTTGAGAAGGTAATGAAGAGCGGGAAAAAGGAGCTGGTGCTGATAGCCGACGACGTTGAAGGCGAAGCCCTCGCCACCTTAGTTGTTAATAAACTTAGGGGAGTGTTTAACGTGCTGGCGGTTAAGGCACCGGGTTTTGGCGACAGAAAAAAGGAGATGCTGCAGGATATAGCGGTCGTCTCTGGAGCGAGCTTTATCTCGGGAGATCTAGGTAAAAAACTGGAAAGTGTTGAGATCGCAGATCTTGGAAGCGCAGAGAAAGTAGTAGCCGATAAAGACGACACAACTATCGTTGGCGGGAAAGGAGACAAGGGAGAGATAACAAACCGCGTTAATCAGCTTAAAAGTCAGTTGGAGATGAGTGATTCTGAATTTGATCGTGAGAAGATAGAGGAAAGACTAGGCAAGTTGTCCGGCGGGGTGGCAGTTATTAAGGTGGGAGCTCCGACGGAATCAGCCCAAAAAGAACTGAAAGACAGAGTAAACGATGCTGTTCATGCTACCAAAGCGGCGATGGAAGAGGGCGTTGTTCCGGGCGGAGGCATGGCTTTTTACAATGTCTATCTCGCTGAGAATAGCAAGACGCCCGTTGATAAGGTGGGCGAGGCGGTGCAGGCGATTTTGAGGCGCGCTCTGCATGCTCCGATCAAGGCTATTATCCTCAACAGCGGTGGGGATGAGAAAACATTCAAAGAGTTTGAGCACCGGAAGCAGGAGCTGAACAATGGGTGGCTCGGCTTTGATGCCCTGACTAATAAAGTAGTTAACCTAAAAGACATAGGCGTTAGCGATCCGCTCAAGGTGACCAAGACTGCATTTCTGAATGCTGTCTCGGTAGCAGCTACATATATGACTCTTGGTGCGGTGCTAACCGAAATCCCTAAAAAAGAGCAGGGCTTCCCGGGCGGAGGTATGCCTGGCGAGATGTAATACTCTCTTAGGGAGTGGTATAATCACCCCCATGACATTAACTACCTATACATTAATAGCGGTTGGTTTTTTGGCCGTTTGGCTGGTCCTCACCTACAACGCCTTGGTTAGAATGCGCATGCGGGCCAAGGAGGCCCTCTCGGATATAGATGTCCAGCTTAAGCGGCGTTTCGATCTAATCCCGAACCTGGTCGAATCAGTTAAGGGTTATGTTAAGCACGAAAGTTCGGTGCTCGAGAACGTTACTAAAGCCAGGGCCGAAGTGGCCAAGGGAGGGGACCCCCTAGAGAGGGCGGGGGCGGAGAACACTCTTTCAGAGACGCTCAAAACCTTATTTGCCGTGGCTGAAAATTATCCGGACCTAAAAGCCAATGCCAATTTCCTGGATCTTCAGCGCGAACTTTCTGATACAGAGAATAAAATCCAGGCATCACGGAGATTCTTCAACACTACCGCCAAAGACTTAAATACTAAAGTTCAATCTTTCCCGGTAAATATGATAGCCAGGATGCTCAGATTTAAAGAAATGGATTTCTTTAAAACCGATGAAGACGAGAAAGAGCCGGTTAAAGTTAGCTTCTAGGGTTGGCATCTCTTTATACGCATAAGTCGGTCAATATTTGCAAGACTTGGGCGCTTGTCAGCGGTTTCCTCGTCCTAGTCATTGGTGTCGGCTGGATCTTCTCCAGGGTTTACGGCGACCCCTCCATTTTGTTTATAGCCGTGCTCTTCAGTACGGTCATGAGCGTCGTCAGCTATTGGAGTTCAGATAAAATAGTACTGGCTATGCATCGCGCGCGGGAGATAAATATGCAGAATAACCCCGAGCTTTATCGTATCGTGGAGAACCTTGCTATCACTGCCGGACTGCCGATGCCCAAAGTTTACGCGGTTCCCGAAGAGGCACCGAACGCGTTTGCTACCGGCCGTGATCCCGAACATGCAGTAGTGGCGGTGACGGATGGCCTGCTGGCGAAACTGGACAGAAGTGAGCTGGAAGGGGTACTAGCGCATGAACTTTCCCATATAGGTAATCGTGATACTCTAGTGGCCACGATGGTGGTGGTACTGGTCGGCTTCGTGTCTCTGCTGTCCGATATGTTCACGCGCTCGATGTTCTACGGCGGGCGCAGGGACAGCCGTGACAGCGGCGGAGCGGTGCTCGTTCTGATAGGCCTGCTCTTATCGGTTTTAGCTCCCATTTCGGCCACCTTGATACAGCTGGCCATTTCGAGAAAAAGAGAACTTTTGGCGGATGCCTCGGGCGCTCTGCTGACACGCTATCCAGAAGGTTTAGCCAGCGCTCTAGCAAAAATATCGGCCGATAGTACACCTATGCGTACGGCCAACAACACAACAGCCCATCTTTGGGTAGAGGATCAATATAAGAAGGCAGGTTTTCTGCATAAGCTTTTTATGACACATCCGCCAGTTGAAGAAAGAATAAAGGCATTGGGAGGACTAGAAGTATGAGTGTAGATAGCCATAGTTCAGAAACCCCGGAAGAAAAGATGGAAAGGTTGGAAACCCGGATTTTGGAGTTAGAGCTTGAGGTTGAAGAACAGAAGAAACTAATAGCTGAATATAGAGCACTTGCCCTACAGGATCCGCTGCTTAGGGATCTATATAACAGAAGGGGGTTCGAGGAGACATTAAAGGAAGTAGAGACGGAAGATGACAGAAGAGATCCAGAACACACAAGAAAGCTCGCAATTATATTTATCGACGTGGACAATTTTAAGAGTATCAATGACACCTACGGCCATCAGGCGGGAGATAGGGTGTTGTTAGCCCTTGCTGACATAGTTGTGAATGAGGGCAGAACAGATGACACTCTAGTCCAGTTGCCGGAAGCTATTGCTGGCCGCTTGGGGGGAGATGAAATTGCAATAGCATTGCCTGGAGCAGACGAAGAAGGCGCTCGGAAGGTCTTAGAACGCATTAAAAGAAAAGTAGAGGCGCTGGAGATAGAATCAGAAGGCGAAATCATCCGGTTTACTATAAGCGGGGGAGTAGGAAAAGGCATAGACGCAGCTGATAAAGGTATGTATAAAGACAAGAGAGGGGACCGAGCTGACTAATCAGAGGAGGAGTGGCCGAGCGGTTTAAGGCGCACGCTTGTTCCCGATTCGCCTAAACTCTGTTAGATTTTAGGTGTAAATCGCAGTCCCGCTTAAGGCGGAAGGGTGCCGGAGTGGTCTAACGGAACGGCTTGGAAAGCCGTGACTCGCAAGGGTCCCGTGGGTTCGAATCCCACCCCTTCCGCTATCTTTCACCAAAGCTTCAAAATGGATGGGGCTGAATCGTTGAGATTACATTCCCCGTTTTGTTGGTATAATGAGCTAAATTGCGCGTATGATCGTAAACGTACTGCTTTATCTTGCCTCCTTGGCCGTTATCTGGTTCGGCGCCGGTTTAATCATCAAGTCTATTGATCGTATAGCTCATAGCTTGAAGCTGTCTTCTTTCGCCGTCTCCTTTTTTCTGCTGGGCATTTTGACATCCATTCCCGAGACGGCTATCAGCGCCACCGCTATCGCCGATCACAATCCCGAAATTTTTGTTGGTATACTTTTGGGCGGCACCATCGTTCTCTTTCTGCTGATAATCCCATTCTTAGCAGTTTTCGGAGGGGGTATTAGGATAAATCATGACCTAAGTCGGGAGAATATTCTCTTAACGTTAGCCGTGATAGCCATGCCGGGCCTTTTTGTGTTAGATCATCGCGTAACCAATCTCGAAGGGATAGCTCTGTTAGCCTCTTACGCCGTTCTTTTTTATTTCCTCCAGAGGAAACATGGCATATTAGATCATAATTCTGTCGAGGCGATGGCGCTCAAAAGGTATTCCTTTCTAGACCTGCTCAAGGTGGGGCTAGGGGTGGGGATAGTATTCCTCTCTAGTCAATATATCGTCAATCAGACTATCGCCCTCTCTCAGGCCTTTGACATCTCGGCTTTCTATATTAGTTTGTTGGTTCTATCGGTTGGAACGAATCTTCCAGAACTGTCACTAGCAATGCGCGCTATCCTTTCCAAAAAAAAAGACATTGCTTTCGGCGATTATCTGGGATCGGCGGTGGTCAATACCTTACTCTTCGGATTCTTTACGCTTATTAACGATGGAGAAGTGCTGACGATTAACAGCTTCTTTATTACCTTTTTGTTTATTCTGTCTGGATTGGGCATGTTTTATTTTTTCTCTAAATCAAGGCGGAATATCTCTGTGCGTGAAGGAGTGATCCTATTCGGAGTCTATTTTCTCTTCGTCATCTACGAGCTGAGTAGGGGCTTACTCGGTTAGCCGAGGTTCTTCTAATGCAAATGAGCCACCCAAACGATAAATATACCTCTGTATCCTCGATGCCACCCTCTTTTCCTCTAAAAAAAGAGATGGTTACTCTAATTATAGTTCTGGCGATCGCTTCGTTTTTTCGTCTCTACAACACAACCGAGGTACCGCCGGGTTTGTATCCGGATGAGGCTATGAACGGCAATAATGCGCTCGAAGTTTTAGAAACTGGGGAATGGAAAGTTTACTATCCGGAAAACAACGGTCGGGAGGGACTTTTTATTAATATCCAAGCACTTTTGCTTTCACTTACCGGCGTGAACGAGCCTTGGATATTGCGTTTGCCTTCGGCTATTTTTGGCGTTCTCACCGTGCTCGGCTTCTATTTGATGCTGCGCGAGCTTTTGCTGCTGACAAAAATGCGAGGGGTGCAGACGATCGTGCTTGCAGGTTCGTTCTTTATGGCTACTAGTGTTTGGCACATTATTTTTTCGCGCATAGGATTTCGGGCGGTGATGGCGCCCCTGTTTCTCGTTTGGGGCATATATTTTCTGGCTCTTGCACTTAGGAAGCGCCGTTTGAGCTGGGCGTTTCTGGCGGGTATACCCTTTGGCTTAGGGATGTATACCTATATCGCTTATCGCCCGATGCCTATTTTGGCGGTTGTCTTAGCATTCTTTTGCCACAGACAAAAAGACGTTTGGCGCGCTCTGCTGGGGACAGCGGTGGTGGCAATGATCATTGCTCTGCCCCTCCTCCTTTTTTTCTATCAATCTCCGCAGGAATTCTTGGGTAGAACAGGACAAATCTCCGTTTTTAATTCCGAGACTCCTTTCATGGACCTTACTCAGAACACGGCTCTGACACTTGGGATGTTCAATATCCACGGAGACAGTAATTGGCGGCACAATATTGCTGGTGAGCCTCAGCTTTTCTGGCCGGTGGGAATTTTATTTATTCTCGGTTTTATTTTAGCAATACGCCGCCGTTCTGCTTTTGACTGGCTGATGATGATTTGGTTCGTCTTGGCGCTTCTACCGGTTGTTATCTCAAATGAGGGTATGCCCCATGCACTGCGGGCAATTTTGATCCTACCGCCGGTAATGAGTTTCGCCGGCACTGGATTTCTCTGGATTTGGCAGACTCTGGCGAACCGGTTGCGTCCGCAAGTCCTTTATTCGTTGCTGGCTTTGGGTGCACTTATGCTGATCGTACATACTTACACCGCCTATTTTGTTACTTGGGCAGAGAGTCCGCACGTAGCAAGGGCGTTCAGCGCTGAATACGTTGAATTGGGTCGGGCTATCAATGCGGTACCGCCGTCAGAGTCCAAATTGGTTGTAGTGCGGGCGGGCGGAGTGCCGGTGCGCGGTCTTTCTATGCCGGCGCAGACAGTCATGTTCATTACCGACTCGTTCACTGCAGCCAAACAGAATGAGAAGAATATAAGATATATGACGGACGCCGAATACAAAACACTCGAGGGGGTCGTTTCTTCAGAGCACGTGTTTTTTATTGATTGAAAAAGCAGTTGGGAGCCCCATGGAACAGATAGAATTCGAAGATTTTAAAAAACTGGATATCCGTATCGGCAGAGTTATCTCGGCCGAGAAGGTGCCGGATTCGGATAAGCTGATAAAACTCCTCCTAGATATAGGCGATCATCAGCGCCAGGTAGTAGCCGGCATAGCGGGCGTTGTTGTAGACGCTAATGACTTAGTGGGACGGGAGATGCCCGTTCTTATCAATTTGAAGCCGCGCACTCTTAGGGGCGAAGAGAGCAACGGAATGATATTGGCTGTTAATTTTGGAGAAGTACCGGTACTGTTTTCTCCAGACAAAGAGGTTCCGCCAGGCAGTCCTGTTACTTAGTCTATCTACATAGACTTAGGTTTGCCGGCTTGTTATATTTAGGGTAATGGAACTCCATAGGACACGGGTGGCCCTTTTGGTCGGCGGCCCCTCATCTGAACATGAGATATCTCTTCTCAGCGGAGAAGCGATTCGCAAACACCTAGATAAGAAAAGATTTAACGCGATTCCCATATTAATAGACAGAAAAGGAGAATGGCCCATCTCTCCAAAAAGGCTGCCGGATATTGCCGATGTTGCATTTGTAGGTATTCACGGAGAGTACGGTGAGGACGGTGTCCTGCAGGAAATTTTGCAGGATCTAGAGATCCCATACACCGGAAGTGATCCTATGACTAGCGCCCTGGTCATCAATAAACCGCTAGTTTACAGGGTCCTTCAGGCGCACGGGATTAAAGTCCCGAATGCCAGAGTTATCGATAGACATAATAGTTCCGATCTTCAGGCAGAGATTTTAGAGCTGCCTGTTGTGGTTAAGCCGGTGAATAAGGGTGCCTCGGCGG
Organism: Candidatus Colwelliibacteriota bacterium; assembly: GCA_028718505.1. Lineage (GTDB taxonomy): Bacteria > Patescibacteriota > Minisyncoccia > UBA6257 > Colwellbacteraceae > 1-14-0-10-42-22. The sequence goes on from JAQULQ010000003.1 coordinate 8,225, forward strand.
GCGTTAGCTTAGTCAGAAGGGCTGATGGGCTGAAGGCGGCTCTCGAGAGAGCATTTGCTTTTAACCGGAGCATAATGATCGAGGATTTTATTCCCGGATTGGAATTTTCGTGCGGGGTTATGGACGATGGAATGGGAAATGTTTTTCCACTGCCGGTGGTGAGTGAGATCGCCAGGGCGGGCGTTCATCTTGAACACGACCATTATCGCACCGGCATTCCCCGCGAGATCAGGCTGATAGGATTGCCGCCCGATGATATAAATCGGGCCCAAGCTATAGCGGTAACAGCTCACCAGGCGGTGGGAGCTTCGGGTGTTTCCAGAACGCATATGATTTTCGGGGAAGATGGAGAACTCTATGTCTTAGGGGTCAACACTATCCCAGAAATGGCAGAGACCAGTTTTCTGTCCCGTGCGGCCCAGGCTCACGGGCTAAGCCTTGCGGAAATGTTCGAGAGGCTGATCGAGGCGGCATTTATCCGGCACCAATTATCACGAAGGTTAAAATAATGCTTCCCTCCGAGGAGATAAAAGAAAAGCTTGACCTAGTCGAGTTTCTAAAGGGCTATGTTGAGCTCAGGCCAGCGGGCAGGAACTATAAAGGCCTTTGCCCGTTTCATAACGAAAAAACACCGTCATTTATAGTTTCACCGGAGCGTCAGATATGGCGCTGTTTTGGGTGCGGAGAAGGCGGGGATATTTTCCGATTCCTGATGCGTTATGAAAATCTTGAATTTTACGAAGCACTCGGGGTTTTAGCCGAAAAAGCCGGTATCGATATTAAAAGAGGGGCATCCGCTGACCAGCGGCAGTTCAATACTCTCTACGAAATTAATAATGCAGCCAAGGATCTGTATCGGGATAAACTGAAAACCTCTAAGCTGGCCATCGACTATCTTAAGGGACGGAAACTTGAGGACAAGACGGTCTCTGAGTTTGAGGTCGGTTTTGCACCCCAGGGATTCGACGCCGTCACCATCGAGTTAATTAACCAAGGCTATCGGATGGAAGATGTTGTGCGCGCCGGACTGACCGTGAAAACGGAAAAGGGACGATATCTGGATCGGTTCCGGAACAGGATAATGTTCCCGATCCACAATCACTTTGGAAAAGTGGTTGGGTTCTCCGGCAGAATAATGCCCGGCGGGGATAGTGAAATGGCTAAGTATATCAACAGCCCTGAAACCCCGATCTTTAATAAATCGAGGGTGCTTTATGGCTTCTGGCGGAGCAAAAAAGCCATTCGTCAGGAGCGGAAAACCCTCTTAGTTGAAGGACAAATGGATTTTTTAATGCTTTGGCAGAGAGGTATTGAAAATGTCATTGCAACTTCTGGTACCTCGCTGACTCAGGACCATCTTAAATCCTTAGGAAGGGTGACTAATAATTTAGTGCTGGCTTTTGATAGTGATGAGGCGGGGCTGATGGCGGCTGAAAGAGTAATTGATATGGGCGGGGCACGTGACTTTAACGTACTTGTTATGGGCCTCGGCAAGTATAAGGACCCGGCTGAGGCGGCCGAGAGCGACCCGCAGTTCCTGAAAGAGGCTATTGCCGGAGCTAAGCCGGCGATGGAACACTACTTCGATTATTATCTGAAAGAGGAGGCTCTCAAAACAGCAGCTAACAAAAAGGAGGTGATTCGCAAAGTCTTGGAGAAAATAGCTAATCTCTCAAGCGGAGTAGAGAGGGTACACTGGCTAAGGGAGTTAAGTTATAGAGTTAGCATTCCGGAGGCCGAACTCTTAACGGAAACGGAAATGCTGGCGCTAGAAACAGAACCGGAGGAGTATATTGCCCAAGATAATCAAGAGAAAAGAAAGCTTTCCCGATCCGAATTGATCGCCGAGAGAATACTCCATATTTTAAGCAATCGGGACGACTTGAGCGAGTGTGTCACCAGCTATGAGCAATATATTCCCGAGACCTATCTGCAGATTTACAAAGCGATTATCAATAAACAGGAGCTGACCGGAGAGGCAATGGAAATCATGAATTTGGTCAGCCTCTATCCGGACTATGATGAGGCTCTTAGGGTCGGTGATATACGTCGAGAGGAGCTTGAAGCTCTGTTGGGCGAACTTGAATACGAGCACCTCAATACTATTAAAGAGCGTCTTCGAAGGGAGATATTGATCGCGGAGAGACGCGGCGAACTTGAGGCCGTGAATGAGAAACTAAAAGAGTTTGACGATACTATGCACAGAATGCAAGATATAAGACATGCCAAAGAAAACTAGGGTTGTCAGGTCGGCTAATCGGAGAAAAACGGCACGGAGAACCGCTCAAAAAGTTAAAAAGATCCGCCCGAAGCGCAGACTTTTGCACTCTGCCACGAAGAAAACTGCTAAAAAAGCGTCCCTCAGGCGTAAGCCCGTTGTGAGGAGAAAGTCTCACATTAAGAAATCTTTACGTGGAGATCTGAAAGCCGCCGGCGGAAAGGAAAAACAGCTTCTAGAGCTTATAAAACGAGGCCAGGACAAGGGATTCGTGACGGATATAGAGATTATGGATTACTTTCCGGATATAGAAACAGATACTGCTTTTCTGGAGAAGATCTACGACGAACTCGAACACAATAGTGTACGGGTTATAGAGGTAGAATCACTTTTGAGCGCACCCTCTGAAGAGATCAGCGAAAAAGAGCTTAGAGAAGCCACCAGCATTAAGGGGACTCTGCCAGATAATGTACAGATGTATTTGAGGGAGATAGGCAAAACCCCCCTTTTGACTAAACAAGAAGAGAGGGATCTGGCTAAGCGTATTCTAAAGAATGATGAAGCTGCCCGACAGCAGCTGATCAAAGCCAACCTTAGATTAGTTGTTTCTATCGCCAAGCGCTATGTTAACCGCAGCCCTCTTTCCATCTCTGATTTGATTCAAGAGGGGAACATTGGTCTTTTCAAGGCTGTAGAAAAGTTCGACTACACAAAGGGATTCAAATTCTCTACCTATGCTACATGGTGGATAAGACAGGCTATTACCCGGGCTTTGGCCGACCAATCACGTACCATTCGCATTCCCGTGCATATGGTAGAAACCATCTCGAAGTTCACTCAAGCCAAGAGGAAATTAGCCCAGCAGTTGGGGCGAGAGCCGATGGTCGAAGAAATCGCTCTAGAAATGGATCTCTCTGCCGACAAAGTGAGAAATATCCAGAAAATTTCACAAGAAGTGGTATCGCTGGAGTCACCGATAGGGGACGACGACGATAAGTCGACTCTAGCTGACTTCATCCAGGACGAGAAAAGTCTGACCCCGAACCAGATGACCTCACAGCAGCTTTTGAAAGATCAGATTAAAGAGATCATTCAGGACTTGACCGAGAGAGAAAGAAAGATCTTAGAAATGCGTTTTGGCCTTGAAGACGGGGTAACCCACACGCTGGAAGAGGTTGGCAAGGTTTTTAATGTTACTCGGGAAAGGATAAGACAGATCGAAGCAAAGGCACTTGAGAAAATCCGGCTGCACGATCAGTCCAAGCGGTTATCAGATTATTAATAATGGTGTCCGAAGAAATAAGAAAAAAATTCCTGGATTTCTTCATCCACAGAGACCATAAACTGGTCGGATCTTATTCACTAGTGCCGAGCGACCCGTCGGTTCTGTTAACCAGCGCCGGTATGCAGCAATTCAAAGCCTACTATACAGACGGAGTTGACGCGGATAAGGACTTTGGCTCCCGCAACGTTGTCTCTGTGCAGAAATGTTTTCGAACCAGCGATATTGATGAGGTTGGAGACGAAACTCATCTGACGTTTTTTGAAATGCTGGGCAATTTTTCTTTCGGCGGATATTTCAAAAAAGAGGCTATAAAGCTAGCCCACGAATTTATTACCCAGACGCTCGGTCTCAAGATAGACTACGTAACCATTTTTGGGGGGGATGAAGATGTGCCCGAAGATGAGGAGTCGCGAGAAATATGGAGAGCTATTGATCCCGGCATGAAAGTTATCGGAGCAGGACGCAAAGATAATTTCTGGGGTCCAACCGGCAGTGAGGGACCCTGCGGCCCCACTACTGAAATTTATGTGAATGGTGTAGAGGTGTGGAACCTGGTTTTTAATGAGTTTTATCTTCGGCCGGATGGCAAGCTAGAAAGGCTGGAAAGTCCAGGCGTGGATACGGGTTGCGGTTTGGAAAGGCTAACGGCCGTGATGGACGGGTCTGGTCATATTTTTGAGACGGATATCTTTGGGGAAACCGTTGAAAAAATAAAAGAGTTAAAACCCGATTTAGAAGAAAAAGTGGTCAGAATTTTCGCTGACCATTTGAGAGCCTGCTGCTTCCTGATCGCAGACGGCATTCGGCCAGCCAACAAAGAGGCTGGTTATATCCTCCGCCGGCTGATTAGAAAACTCATCGCCTATGAATTGAAGTTCGATTTTCACACTAGCTCCTTAACGGAGGTACCGGCGATTATTGTAAGAAAGTTCCAAGATATTTATCCAGAGCTGGACGAAAATCAGATAACTGAGGTTTTGGATGAAGAAAGGACCAAGTTCAAGACGGCTATCAGCCGGGGGTTGAAAGAGCTGGCAGACTGCCAACGGCTCACAGCCGCCGAAGCTTTTCACCTCTATGAGACTTACGGTTTGCCCTTCGACCTGATAAAAGAAATGGCCCCTAGTGACCTCGGTCAGAACCTAAGTTATAAAGACTTTGAAAATGAGTTTGGGAAACATCAAGAAGTCTCACGGGCAGGAGTTGAGAGGAAGTTCGGGGGGCACGGGCTGCTTTTGGACACGGGCGAACTAAAGGCAACGGATGAACAGGAATTGAGGCGCGTTACACGCTTGCACACTGCCACCCATCTTATGCAGGCAGCGCTGAAGAAAGTTCTGGGTGATAAAATTGAACAGCGCGGTTCAGATATTACAACCGAGCGGACGCGCTTCGATTTTTTGTTTGACCGCAAATTGACTGACGACGAGATCCGGCAGGTTGAAGACCTGGTTAATGATGTAATTCAGAGAGATTTGCCTGTTAATTTTGAAGAAATGCCCCTTGAGCAAGCGAAGGAAACGGGTGCCTTGTATTTCTTCAAGGGTAAATATCCGCCGGTGGTCAAGGTTTACTATGTGGGCAGTTCCATAAAGAATGCATTTTCCAAAGAACTGTGCGGAGGACCTCATGCTGAGCGCACCGGTGAGATGGGTAAATTCAGAATCCGACAGCAGAAAGCGGTAGCCGAGGGGGTCAGGCGTATTAAAGCTGACTTAGAAGAGTTATGAGGATAACAGAGCTTCACCCAGATCAGGCGGTCACAATTTTCTCAGCCGTTAAAATAGCGCGGGAGCATCCGACGCGAGCCCTCACGCCCGTTGATTTGGAGAATTATATCTCGCAGGCTGTTTGGAAGTTCTTTGATCGGTGCCGAGGAGAAGCCGCTGCCAAACTCAATGTTCGGGAGATGGATTTGGTGCTAAGTGATGTGCGCATTACCGGCGTGCGCATCGATGGCCATCAGATTATTAACCCGACTGGCTTCACGGGGAGTGAGTTCGAAATAGGCCTGAGCTTAACGGTGACAAGAAGCGGGGTCGCGGATGAGGGTGCCTATTTGGTCGAGGGGGGAAGCATGCGAGCCTATATGCTGGCCAAGATCTTAGGATTAGGGCGAGCTTTTTTTATCGAGAGCGGAGGCAGGACAACCAGTATCTTTTCTATTAATGGGAGTGAGATTCACCATCTTAATAGTTTCCAGTGGGGTAAGAATAATATTATTGAATCGCTGAACCAAAGCATTCTGGTGTTGGAGGAGGGCGTTCTGCACGGGCTTTATGATAAGTACGCAATAGGCAACACCTCAGAGAAACTGTGCCGAAAGATCGATAAGGTTTTTTATCAGGCATTTGATGCGATCGTTGGCGGTGCTCTCACGAGCGTCAAGAATGCCGGAGGGATGCGTTTTAACACACCGCCAACGATATATTTTTATCCTCGTTTCTCCGTGCCGTCAGGGGTATACCGAAAGTATTTTCCCTCCGGCCGGATGAAATTGAGGTTTTTCAAAGTAGATGAAGACCTCGATATCGAGACTTTTATTAATGAGAATATTCACGGAGTCTACGAAGAGCTTAATGAATTAGCTGCCAGGCGTATCAAGTGGCTTATGCCAGCTTTGTAGGTTTCTAAAATTAACAGTAAGGGGATATAATGATACCTGTTGGTGAGTAAGAAGATATATCTAAATAAGTCTGATTCGGTCGCGTCGGCCATAGACAAAGTGATAAACGCCCCTGACGAAGAGGTCGTTTTATATATCCCGCGCGATGCTGAAGCGGCTAAGACAAAGCGGGATATCGAGCTCATTAAAAGAGAGGTGGAGGCCTCCGGGAAAAGTATTGCCATTGAATCAGTAGATGATGAAACTTTGGAATTGGCAGCCGCCTCGGGTATCAAAGCCACTAATCCATTTTTGGGAAGAAGTAAAAATACCGTTTCTGACATCATTGTAGCCAAGCCCCGGAGACAGATGGCTAATGAAGTCGGGGAAGCGGGGAGAACCGCAGTTGAGAAAAAGGCCGCCAGAGTGAGAGTCGGCGCGGTCCGGTCCGCTCATTCATCTTCAGCCAAAGGTTTGAAGAGAACACTGATTATCGTGGGGCTCATTGCCGGCCTGACTGTAGTTGCGACGCTTGCCCTAGTGGCTATGCCGCGGGTCACGGTCGGTCTGACTCTGGAAAAAATCCAGCATGGGTATATAGGTGCTTTGCAGGTTTCGCCATCTATCGAAGAGAGCACGGTTGACGATTCAATGGTAAAACTAAGAGGGATTTTGTCATCGAAGCAAAAAAATATTACGGAACGTTATCCGGCGACCGGGACCGATAGCGTAGGTAGAAAAGCACAGGGAATTATCACGATCTATAACAATTTCAGCACAGAACCGCAGGCCCTAGTTAAGTCCACTCGTTTCGAAACACCCGAAGGCTATATTTATCGGTTAGACCAAGGTGTTACGGTGCCTGGGGCAACAAGTGAGGGGGGCGTGCTTGTTCCCTCCTCTATGGAGGCTGCTGTGACGGCTGATCAGCCTGGAGATAAGTATAATATTGACCCTGTGGCTAAATTTACCATCCCGGGCTTCCGCGGCTCTTCAAAGTTCGAAGGCTTTTACGGCGAATCAAAGGAGGCGATGAGGGGTGGTTCCACGGGAGAGGTGGAGGTAGCTACGGACGAAGATATAGAGAGTGCGCGTGCGGACATTGAGCAGACTCTTAAAGAGGCACTTCAGGCAGAAATTCTTATGGATATGCCAGAGGATATCAAAATATTAGAAGACGCCTACGATTTTATTGTGGTAAAAGAACAAATCGATGAGATAGCGGATGAAAACGGCGAGTTCAGCATTACTCTTTATGGAGAGATATCCCTTATCGGTTTCGATGAAGACGAGCTGTTGACGGTTTTAGGCAAACGCTTTTCAGAAGAATCGGGTAAAGAGTTGATGAACTTCAGTAAAAAAATTGAGTATGGTCAGGTTAAAATTGACCTGACGGCTGGGGTATTGGACTCAGCCATCAATGTGGAATCAGAGTGGATCCAGCCGTTTAATGAAGACGAGTTCAAGCAGGAGATAGCCGGCATGACGAAGAACCAGCTAAAAGAAACCGTTTTTTCAACGCCGGGAGTTATCAGGGGGGAGGTTAAGATGTGGCCGTTCTGGGTAAACAAAGCCCCCAAAGATCTGGATAAGATCACCGTTGACGCTATCTAGCCCGTATGTTAGTATCATCCCGCATTAAATGACCGTTGAAGGGACAGTGGTAGAAGCCCTGCCAGGGGCAACCTTCAGGGTTAAGTTAAGCGACGAGAGGGAAGTCCTGGCTTATATTGCCGGCAAGATGCGGATACGCCACATCAGGATTCTACCCGGGGACAAGGTTAAGTTAGAATTACCAGAATCCAACGGCGATAGGGGCAGGATAACCTGGCGAATGTAGCGGTTCTATGAAGGTTCAAGCGTCAGTTAAAAAAATTTGTAAGAAGTGTCAGACCATCCGCCGCAAAGGGCGGGTTTACGTAATTTGTAAGGCCAGTTCGAAACATAAGCAAAGACAAGGATGAGACTTTTCGGAATTAACATACCTGACGAGAAGAAAATAGGAATTGCTCTAACCAGTGTTTATGGTCTAGGGCGGACAAGCGCTGCTAAAATTTTAACGGAAGCTAAGATCAGTCCAGATAAGAGAACGAAAGAATTGAACCAGGACGATCTAAGTAAGATTAAGCAGTATATAGAACAACACCATAGAGTCGAGGGGGAGCTGCGGCAGGATATAAGACAGAACATCGGCCGTCTAAAAAATATCAAGAGCTATCGCGGTATTCGGCACCTAAAACACTTGCCGGTGAGAGGACAAAACACCAAAAGAAATTCGAGAACAGTGAGGGGAAATGTGAGAAATACAATGGGGAGCGGACGTCGAAAACTTTCTTTGAAGTAATATGGGTAAGAAAAAAGTAATTGAGAAGGGATTAGATGTGGCAGAGGGCAAATCTGATAAAGCCGCCGAGGGGATGCCTGCTGCCGGCCGTAAAAAAACGGAACTGCGCGGGAGAATAGAGAAGGGAAGGATTTACATAAAATCTTCTTACAACAATACGACTATTACTGCTACTGACGAAAAGGGTAATGTCGTGGCTTGGTCATCTGCCGGTTCAATGGGATTCGCGGGCCCCAAAAAGGCTACTCCATTTGCAGCTTCGAAGGTAATCGCTGCCATTGTTGAGAAAACGGATAAAACCGGACCCAAAAAAGTTGACCTGTATGTATCTGGCATCGGCCCGGGCAGAGATTCAGCCGTCAGGTCTCTAGCTGTACAGGGATTTGAGATAGAATCGATCCGCGACGTCACCCCGATAGCTCACAACGGTCCTAAACCCCGTAAAGTAAGGAGAAATTAGAACATGCCGCGTATTTTAGAAAAAAAGGAAAGAAGCCTTGGGGTTAAGCTTTCGCGCAAGGGTGAAAGAGCCAATTCTCCCAAAGCAGCTCTTGTCAGAAAACCGTACCGGCCTGGACCGCAGGGGAAAAGATACAGAGGGAAGGTTAGCGAATACGGCCTGCAGCTGCAGGAGAAGCAGAAGGTTAAGTTCAGTTATGGAGTAACCGAACGTCAGCTGAGGAATATTTTTAAATCCGCTCTTAAGCGGGCCAGAAGCCGGGGGGTCTCTGAAACAGTATCTGTTATGAATACGCTCGAGAAGCGCTTGGACAACGTTATCATGCGCTTGGGCCTGACGGAGGGCCGCTCTTTGGCCAGACAGATGGTTTCCCATGGACACTTTTTAGTAAACGGCAAGAGAGTTAAAACACCCTCATATCAGGTTAAGGTCGGTGATAAAATCTCTATCAGGCCGCAGTCGCAGGGCATGGCTTATTTTGGAGAGTTGAGGGATAAGATAAAAAAATATGAGCCGCCTGTATGGCTCAAGCTTGACCAGACTCAGCTAGAAGGAGGGGTGGTGGGGGAGCCGGAGGCTGTTGATGTTCCCTTTAATATAAGTTTAATAGTCGATTATTATTCTAAAAAATAAACATGGAATACATTTATCTAAGCGAAACAGTCAAAGTTAAGAAGGTCTCGGAAAGCACTTCGCAGGGTTCGTTCGAAATAGAGGGTTTGTTCCGGGGGTATGGGATTACCATTGGTAATGCGCTTAGGAGGGTTCTGATCTCTTCTTTACCTGGCGCAGCTATCACTAGATTCAGCTTGAAGGGGGCGGGACATGAATTTACCACTATTCCGGGAATGGTAGAGAACATTGTTGAACTCGGCCTGAATCTTAAAAAGGTCAGGTTTAATTTTCATGCCGATGAACCTCAAGAGTTGTCTCTTAAATTTAAAGGAGAGGGAGATGTGAAGGCGGGAGATATCAAGGGCAATCCGCAGGTTGAAATACAGAATCCGGATCTGCATATAGCAACGCTCACTACCAAGGGAGCTGAAATAGACATGAGGCTGACGGTTGAAAAGGGATTAGGTTACGTTCCTATTGAGTCACAGAAGATCGACAGGCTGCCGATCGGGACGGTTGCTCTCGATGCGATTTTTTCACCGGTAACTAACGTTAATTTCAACGTGGAGAATATGCGTATCGGTGATAGAACAGACTACAACCGGATAAAACTGGATATAGAAACGGATGGTACTATTTCGCCCTCTCGTGCCCTGCACAAAGCCGCTAATGTTCTGATTGACCACCTCAAAAAGATATCTGAGATCGAGATTAGTGAGGAGAAGGTACCGGCTAAGAACTCGGGGGCAAAGAAAACAGCAACTCCCAATAAGTCCAAGACGGGCGATTCGGCGAAGAAAAATGAATAGGAGGGAACAATGAAACATCTTAAGCAAGGGCGCAAGTTTGGCTTAAAAACCGGTCAGCGCAGGTCTTTCTTACGGATTTTGGTACATAACCTCGTAATGAAAGGGAGCATTAAAACTACTGAAGCGCGGGCCAAAGAGATCCGCCCACGGGTAGAGAAGCTGGTGACGATAGCCAAAAAGAACGACTTAGCAGCCCTTAAGCTCCTGAGCGAGAGATTGCCTAAGACTTCAGCATACAAGCTTTACCATGAGGTAGCCCCTCGGTATCAAGGCCGGAAGGGAGGATATTTACGGATCAAGAAAGTAGCTGACAGAAGAAAAAGGGACGGGGTGTCTCAAGTGGTAATAGAATTTGTTTAGTTTCATATGACAGACCACATCATAGATGCAAAAGATAAACCCCTAGGCAGACTGGCGTCCCAGATAGCTGGATTACTGCAGGGCAAAAACCTACCTGATTATGCGCCCCACAAAATTGGCGGCAACCGAGTGATAGTTAAGAACATCGGTTCTTTAAAGATAACCGGCGATAAAGCATCCCAAAAGGTTTATTATAGGCACAGCGGTAAGCCGGGGAATTTGAGACAGAGGAAATTCAGTGATGTTTTTCGAGAAACGCCCGAACGTGTTCTGATAAGTGCCGTGAAAGGCATGCTGCCGCGCAATCGGCTTCGTAACGAAAGACTAAAACTGCTTGTTATCGAAAAGAATGGCTAAGAAAACCGGCTCAGATAAATATTTTGAAGGAATAGGAAGACGCAAGACCGCCGTAGCGCGCGTTCGCTTCTTGCCAGCTAGCAAGGAGTTGTTCTATCGAGTGAATGGCAAAGATTATCAGTTATATTTTGATGTTAAGAGATTGAGTCAATTGGTGGTCGCTCCTCTTAAGGTTCTTGATGGGACCGCACGCAAAGAGTCTGCGGTGGAGGTTAAGGTGCGTGGAGGCGGGATTACAGCCCAATCTGAAGCTGTTGTTCTGGGTTTGGCCAGGGCTCTAACCAAATTTAACGAAGACTTTAAGAAAGAATTAAGAGTCATGGGATATTTAACTCGTGATTCGCGAAGAGTGGAGAGAAAGAAATTCGGCCTCAAGAAAGCCCGCCGAGCCCCGCAATGGAGGAAGAGGTAGAATGACTAGATATATTTTGAGGCGTAATTTGACGGTTTTTCTTCTGTCTTTTTTCGCTCTGCACTCAGCTGTTTCCGCCGGCGGTCTCTATAGATCTATGGCCTGGGTAGATATGCCAGTGCACTTCTTAGCGGGCGTTCTCTCGGCGGCCGTTTTCTATTGGTTCTTCCAGAGATTCCCGAGCCACTTTGATGCTAGTCGGCATTTTTGGATAACGCTTTTAATGGTTCTTGGGTGGGGGGCCCTGGTCGGTGTTGCTTGGGAATTCACAGAATTTATATACGACCTACTAGTCGCGGAATACGGCCTTAGCTTACATACCCTGCAATTTGGGTTGCGAGATACGCTCGGCGACCTTCTGTTCGACATACTAGGCGCCCTGACTTTGGCTATTTTTGTGAAGCTTCGCTATCATAACCGGTAATGTTTAAATCAGCGCCGTATCTATCGGTCGTTATCCCGGCCTACAACGAATCTAAGCGTTTGCCGTTAACGCTCGTGGACATTGACCGGCATCTTTCGAAAGAGGATTTTTCGTACGAGATTTTAGTTGTGAACGACGGCTCCAAAGATGATACGGCTGCCGTCGTCGAAAAACTATCCAGGCTCGTTCCCCACCTTAGGTTGGCTAGTTATGAGCCCAATCAGGGGAAAGGATATGCTGTAAAGTTCGGCATGCTCGAGGCCAGGGGTAGATACAGGCTTCTTATGGATGCGGATAATTCAACCACCGTTGATCAGTTTTCAAAGATACAGCCTTTCCTAAAAGAGGGGTATCACGTAGTCATCGGCTCGAGAGATATAAAGGGTGCTGTCGTTGACCCGCCTCAGCCTTTCTTCAAGAGAATTCTGGGTAATTTAGGCAATATCTATATACAATTGCTTTTTCTGCCGGGCATTTGGGATACGCAGTGTGGGTTTAAGTGCTTTAGCGAAGAAGTCGCCGAGAAGGTTTTCCCCCTTTCGAGAGTTAAGCGCTTTGGCTTTGATCCAGAGATATTATATCTGGCTAAAAAATTCGGCTATAAGATTAAACAAGTGCCGGTCCACTGGGTGAATGATGCCGCTTCTTTGGTCACGCTGGTGGGTGCTAATTCGTATATAAAAGTTCTTTTGGATGTTACCAAGTTGCGCTTTTGGTTCTGGTTCGATGTTTACGGACTGCGGACCGGATCCTCTAAAAATAAACCCGCATAGCCCCTTTGCTCCCTTTTTGTTTTTGGAGTAGAATTTACGCCTGGCCGTTCAAACAAGCCTGAATATGGAATATTTTTTAACTAAGAAGAAACTTGTACAACTTCAGGAGGAATTAGAAACTCTGAAAACCAAAGGGCGGAAGGCTATTTCTGAAGACCTGCAGACAGCCAAAGAATTGGGTGATCTCTCAGAGAACTCTGAATATATAGAAGCACGTGAGAGACAGCAAAGAATCGAGAGAAAGATCGCGGAGCTTGAACAGACGGTCAGAAATGCGGTGGTTATTGATGAACGCGCTAAGAAAAGAGAGGCAGTAGATGTCGGTTCAACCACAGAGGTTGTGCGCGACGGCGAGAAGCTCGTTTTCTTTATTGTGGGCAGCAACGAAGCTAAACCCGAAGAGGGTTTTATCTCGAATGAATCCCCGTTGGGGTGTGCCCTGCTGGGGCATAAAGTGGGGGATAGCGTGGAGTTAAAAACTCCTCGGGGGAAATCAAGATATAAAATTGTGAAGGTGAGTTAGTGGCTTGGATATCTTCGCTCTGGGTGTGGTATTCTATGAAGGGTGTACCAAAATGTTAAGCGATATCCGTAAAGAACGGCTGAAGAAGCTAGAAAAAATCAGAGAAGAGGGCATTGACCCGTATCCGGCAAGGGTTAAAGCGCGCATTTCCCTGGACGAGGCTAGCGGACGGTTTAATGCCCTAGGCCGGAGCAAGAAAAAACTCTATTTAGCGGGCAGAATAGTATCTCTGCGTGATCAGGGGAGGCTTTTCTTCTTCGACATCGATGACGGTACCGGCAAGATGCAGGTTTTTGCATCCAGGCGTGAAATGAAGCGCTTTGATCTATGGAAAGAAACTCTGGATATAGGTGATTTTGTGGGCGTAAAGGGGATGCTTTTTAAGACTAAGAGCGGGGAGAAAAGCTTAAGATGTACCAGCTTGGATATGTTAGCCAAGAGCTTGCGTCCTCTGCCCGACTATTGGTTCGGCCTCAAAGATGTTGAGGGGCGTTTTCGTAGGAGATATCTGGATCTTTTGATGAACAGGGAGGTCAAAAAGACCTTTGAGCTGCGGTCATCGGTTCTTAGGAAATTAAGAGAATTTCTATGGAAAGAGGGGTTTATAGAGGTTGAGACACCGGTTCTTCAGCCCATACCCGGAGGAGCGACGGCCAGGCCCTTCAAAACTTATCACAACGCCTTAGGTGAAGAATTTTATCTCAGAATTGCTCCGGAGCTGTATCTGAAGCGCCTTCTGGTTGGCGGTTTCAATAAAATTTTTGAGATGAGCCGTGTTTTTAGGAACGAAGGTATAGATAAGGATCACAATCCGGAGTTCACAATGCTTGAACTATACTGGACATATCAGAATTATACGGGACTGATCAAATTTACGGAGAAATTACTAAAACCATATATCAAGAGCAGTTGGAAGAAGATAAGTTATGCCGAGGCCTTCCGCAAGTATGCCGGCCGGGAGCTAAACGGAATAAAAGACAAAGGATCAATAGACGATATTTTCAAAAGGAAAGTTCTGCCGGCACTGAAGCACCCCACTATCATTTACGGACACCCTAAGTCCATATCGCCCCTCTCGAAGCTACAGTCCGGGGGTGGGGATACCACCGAGAGATTCCAGTTCATCATCGATTCGGTGGAGATAGTCAACGGTTTTTCAGAGCTCAATGATCCTATCGACCAGCGTGAACGTATGGAATACCAAGAAAAATTATTCCGCAAAGGCAACCAAGAGGCTGCACGTATAGACAAGGACTTTTTGGAAGCCCTTGAATATGCAATGCCGCCGGCCGCCGGTTTGGGCATCGGTATAGATCGGCTGATCGCGATCATTATCGGTAGAAAATCGATCAAGGAATCCATTCTTTTTCCGACCCTCAGGACAGAAAAAAAGGATTAGCAGCAGATGTTAGATATAAAATATATCCGGGAGCACGTCGATGGTCTTAAGAAGGCGATCGGGCAGAAACATATTGAACTTGACCTGGATAAATTGCTCAAACTCGACGAAGAACGCCGTGAAATGATCGGACTGATCGATGAGTTGCGGTCAGAGCGTAAAAAAAATGCCGATGCGTCAGCGGGAGCAAGCAACGACAAAAAAGAAAAGTTTGCTCAGTCGGGCAGAGAGCTCAAAGAAAAAATCTCTAAACAAGAAGACGAACTCGCTATTCTCGAAGAGCAATTCGAAGAACTAATGGCGAAGGTACCCGTTATCCCTGCGCCCGATACTCCAGAAGGAGAGGATGACAGCGGTAATCTTGAGATTTTCCGCTCACAGGAGCCGACTACATTTAAGTTTATCCCGAAGGACCATATCGAGTTGGCGAGAAACTTAGACCTCATTGATTTTGAGAACGGAGCTAGGGTAAGCGGCTACCGCGGATATTATGTCAAAAACGAAGCCGTCATGCTTCAAATGGGTCTATTGATGCACGCTCTTCAGAAAGCGATCAAGCATGGATTTAAACCCATTATCCCGCCGACATTGGTCAAAGAAGCCGTCCTTTATGGGAGCGGCTATTTCGCCGGCCGGAAATTTAATCCTGATATTGATGAAGTTTATAAGATAGCTAACGATGAAAAATCAGCCGAAGGCACTCTCAAAAAAGAGGATAAATTCCTGATAGGTACAGCTGAGCCTTCATTGTTAGCATATTTTGCCGATCAGGTGATATCCGTCGACGATCTGCCGATCAAACTTTGCGGGTTCTCGCAGTGCTATAGGAGCGAGATAGGTAGCTACGGTCGGGACACGAAAGGTCTGTACCGCGTCCACGAATTTATGAAGGTTGAATTGATAGCTATTACTCCGGCCGACATCGAGGTGGCCGATGGTCTACATAAAGAGATGGTTGATCTAGCCAAAGAACTCCACGATGACCTGGAGGTCCCTTACCGCATCATCCGCATGTGTACCGGGGCTTTGACCGCCGGTAAATATAAGCAATTTGACTATGAGGCTTGGACTCCGAGCCGGAACGGCTGGGGTGAAACTGGCTCAGCGTCTAATTTTCTTGACTGGCAAGCAAGGCGTCTGAATGTGCGTTATCGGGAGAAAGGAGGCAGCACGAGATATGTTTATATGCTGAACGCGACGGCCTTGCCGTCCCCGCGTCCTCTTATCGCTATTCTTGAAAATCATCAAACCAAGAACGGCAGCATTAAGGTGCCGAAAACTCTCCGGCCCTATGTCGGCAAGAAAGAGATCAAGAGAAAGGGGTAGACTTAGGGCGGTCTTCTTCTTGATGCTAGGACTGCTTGCGCTGGCGGGCGGATTCTATTTAGTTTATTTCTCGAACGTCTTTAAAATTCAGGAGATAGAGATTGCTGGAAGTGAATATGTCGAAGGAGGAGGGCTGGGTCTTTCCCCGGGCGGTAACATTCTTTGGTGGGAACCGGATGTTGATCTGGCAGAACTCCCCAAGGTATCAAGCCTGAGCGTAGAGAAAAGATATTTGGAACGCAAAGTCATCATCACGCTTACATCTCGAGAACGTTATGCTATTTGGTGTGTGACTGGTGCGGATAAGTGTTTTTGGGTAGATGAGGTCGGGTTTGCTTTTAGCGAAGCACCCGACCTACAGGGGCCCCTTATTTTTCGGTTAATTAGGGATAATTCGGGCCGAGAACTTGCCTTGGGGGATAGGGTCTTGGACAGCGAGCTCTTCACCAACCTTACGGCCGCCTTTGCCTTTCTGGAGAAAATAGACGTAGACCTGCAGGAATTTAGGATAGAAGACCTCAAGTTCAAAGAAGCCGTAGCCCAGATTAAAGACGGACCAGATATATATTTTAGCTTGACCTTGGACCCGCACTTCGGCTTAGGGGTGGTGAGCTCCTTACGTCAAAGCGGTGAGTGGAATGTCATTAAGTACCTTGATCTAAGGGTGCCTAACCGCGCTTATTACAATGGCTAGGCGGGGCGATCTAGCTGGAAGACAAAGATAGATTTTCCCACCACGAAATCCGGGGAAGTCGGATGTTTGAGCCAAGGGTATTCGTCTGCGGCGGTGCGGTTAAACCCTGGGGTAAGCTTGCCGATTGAATTCTGGATTTGGTTAATGGATATCGCTGCCCACTTTATGTCGCTCTCAAGCGGACTGCCTTTGCTCGAATACCATTCCTCTGCTTTCTCGCCCAGGTAATACTTCGGAGACCCGCCCCCGAAGTAATTAACAGCAATTCTATCTATATTATGTTCGTCGACGAAGTTGACTAAGCGTTTGAGGTCTTGTCCCCAGTCATAATTCGAATCAACGACATACCGCCAACCGTTGTCGGTGCCTGTCGTCTCGTTAAAATACGATAGGTAATGAGGATAGGCGGTGAGCGATCCGAGGACAAACCAAATAAACATAAAAGCTATGAAAGCTAGTTTGAGCTGCTGTTTGTAGTAGTTGGTGTGAACGTACTTTTTAAGAACTCCGATCGTGAGAATATATATCAGAGGGAGGATAGGCATTAGATGTCTGAAGCCGATGTTCAGCGAGCTGGTGATGCTATAAAGTGTGTAAATGGATACAAAAACTATAGCCGAAAACTCATGTAAATTGGTGATAAGATATTCCTTAAACTTTGGTCTCCTTGCAAAGATCGCCCTGACGATGCCGTAAAGGCCGAACAGTGCCGCTATAAGTATTAATATCAGTATCGGCAGGCTTTCCTTCATAAGATACACAAGTGGAAAGTACAGGGGACCTCCGGTGTTAGCTACTTCCCCTAAGAAGTAAATCATGTTCCCTCCTACAGACCGCTGCGTTACCATGAGAAGTCCTAACATATACTGAGAGTAGGGTCTGATCAATGGTTTATCAGCCCCCCATATTGTTAGATCCACCAGGCACCTTAGGGGATGGCACATCTGCCCCTCTGGTGTTTGGGGGGCGGGGAAGCTTTGTAGCATAGCGACGGTGTCCGCGACCTGCCTTTCGGGTGGGTAATGAATAGTTG
The DNA here is from genome assembly GCA_028718505.1 of Candidatus Colwelliibacteriota bacterium. Classification (GTDB taxonomy): domain Bacteria; phylum Patescibacteriota; class Minisyncoccia; order UBA6257; family Colwellbacteraceae; genus 1-14-0-10-42-22. Next base: position 25,862 of record JAQULQ010000003.1, read on the forward strand.
TTAGCCAATAGACCGGATAGATAACAGCCGCCCCGATTACGAAGATAACTATGGCTCTCCCTAAGTACCGAGCGGTCATTCTAGTAGTCTGTCTGAGAGGGTGCCCACCCGACTTGGATATTCTGCTGAGAGCGACAGCAAGACTAACAATTAAGAAGTGAAACACCAAAAGAATAGCCGAGAACTTCATTAACTGCGCGACGCCGAAAAAGATACCCGCCCAGATAAGGTTCTTCTTAGTGGGAGTGGCAAGGTATCTAGTAAAGAAGAAAAGAGAAAGAACGATACCTAGCGTTGCTCCAATATCGGTGGTTACATAATGTCCGTGAGCAAGGAAGTTAGGCGAGAGGGCGGTGGCCAAAGCCGGTAAAAGTGCCCACCAGCTTCCCATTACTTCCGCTGACCAGATATAGACTATCAAAACTAGAAGAAGCATTAGCACCATCGGTCCGATTCTGGAGACCTGGATGATTTGATCAGCATTATTTCCAGATTCATATAAGAAAAGGCGACCAGCATCCCATTGGCCGTTAACTGCCGTCTGCCAGGCCTGACTATCAGTGGGGAATTGTAAATCAAGCGCCAAAAGGGGCAGGCCCGCCATCATTTTAACCAGGGGCGGGTGTTCAGGGTTAAGCCGGTAATCAAGGTATTTAACATAGCTATAGCCGGCAGGGATGTGTGCCAGTTCGTCCATAGTAGCCGATTCCTGCCGAGAAGAGCCGATCATAAGCATTAGCGAGGCAATCAGTATCAACCCTAAGGCTATTTTGTTGAGCGAACTCATTTATAATTCAATTATACATTATGAAAGAGCTTTTTTGGACGAAACATGCCCGAGATAAAATGCGGTATTACCGTCTGCCTGAGTCGCGGGTAAGACGGGTCATCAAGTCCCACGAAAGAATAGAGGAAGGGGTTGCCGAAAACACCATTGCTCTGATGCAAAGAACGGGTTCCGGTAAAAATGAACATGAAATATGGGTGATGGTTGCCGATAAAGGGAAACAGCGGAGAGTGGTATCGGCCTGGCGGTACCCGGGGAAAACAGAACCGGGAGTATCACTTCCGGACGAGATTTTAAGAGAGTTCAGAGCGGCCGCTCTGGACTAGTCGACATCGGGTATATGTATTACGCTAAAGCGGACTGATGAGCAAGATCTCTGTTGGCATAGTCGGGCTGCCGAACGTCGGCAAATCAACCCTTTTTAAAGCCCTGACACAGGTGGATGTGAATATTGCTAATTATCCATTCGCGACGGTTAATCCAAATGTAGGTATAGTTTCCGTCCCGGATGAGCGCCTCGATAAGCTAGCTGTGCTTTCACATTCCGAAAAAAAAGTCCCGACGGTGGTTGAGTTTTATGACATTGCCGGCTTAGTCAGGGGCGCGAACCAAGGTGAAGGCCTCGGGAATAAGTTCTTGGCGCATATCCGTGAGGTCAAGATAATAGTGCATGTGGTTCGGATTTTTAAGTCAGATGAGATCATACACGTAGAGGGGTCCGTAGATGCGGTGCGCGACATAGATACTATCAATACGGAACTGATGCTCAAGGATATGGAGACTTTAGATAGGCGGATGGCGAGCGCTGAAAAAGAGTCTAGGGCAGGCGATAAACATTCTGCCCAAAATCTGGAGATCTTAAAAAAAATAAAAACAGTGCTGGATAGCGGTAATCTGGCTATTTTTGCAGGGGAGGAGATACTCCGCGAGCCGGTCGTTACGGAGCTCGGTCTTTTGACCGCCAAACCTCAAATTCTGCTTTTGAACGGACATAAGCAAGAGGTAGAAGAAGATTTTAGGAAAATAATGAAAGAGCTTGGATTTCACTGGTTGGTGGCTGATTTAAGCAGGGACGCAGACCTGGATGAGCTTATCAGGGAATCATATCGAGCCCTTGAGCTCGTCAGTTTTTTTACCAGCGGACCCAAAGAAACCCGCGCTTGGACTATCAGGCGGGATAGTAATGCTCCTCAGGCCGGAGGAGCTATCCATACAGATTTCGAAAGTAAATTTATCAGAGCTGAGGTTATCGCCTGGGATGCTCTTTTGAGCGCTGGAGGCTGGAATGAGGCGCGGGTGAGGGGGCTCATTCGCACCGAGGGCAAGAACTATATAGTGCAGGACGGCGATGTTCTTCTGATCCGCCATTCTTAGAATATTGGGATACACACCTGCGTTTATGATAAAATCTAACTGATGGGAACTTTGGCAGATCTCTTGGAGGATTTTGCCCCGGGTGTTCTGTGGGTCGTTTTCTTCGTGGTAATGCTTTTCACCGTAGCGGTGGCGGTAGCGCTCTCTTATCACTGGCGCGAATATGCGGTTGACTCTCATAAGAACGATCTGATGTTCCGCGGTTATTTAATTGTCGCCGGCATATTCGCTTTTATCATGCTTATGGCAATCCTTTTCTATTAAAATGGTTCTAAAAGCCGGAGAGAAAGTTATGTTTGAAATCCGTCGCCACTGGTTTGTGGTTGTTTCAGAATCTACTGCCGTTGCCCTCTTAGCCCTGATACCTTTCATAGCCTTAGGTGCCAGCAGCGCAATTCATCTTTCGCCCGAACTTTTTTACGTAATTTTGTCCCTTTGTGCGGGATGGCTTCTGATACTTTGGTCAATCTTTTTTATAATCTGGACTAATTATTACCTGGATGTTTGGATCGTCACAGACCAGCGCATTATTGATATAGAGCAAATTACTTTATTTAACCGTGTTGTCTCTGAATTTCGTCTGGATCGCGTACAGGACGTGACCATTAAGGTTAACGGGCTGATTGCTACGCTTCTTGATTTTGGTGATATCCATGTTCAGACCGCCGGAGAGATGGAGAAATTTCTCATTAAAGGTGTTCCCAAACCCTACGTAGTGAAAGACAAGATCATAAAAGAACACGACAGGGCAATTAGATTAGCTCAGGGGCGTAATCATGAAGGTATTTGATATTAAAATATGGGCAAAAACAGCGAACTGAGAGGACAACGAAATTTCGAGGGGGAAGAAAGTGAGAGCGAACCGGTTTTGGTTAAGCTAGAAAAACCAGATGAAGATGGTAATTTTTGGGCAGTCTCTCTACGGGACAAGAGGGATCGGATAAAGTTCGGTCTTTCTCCAGATAAAACTAGGCTCCTTATCATTGCAGAAGAGGGTTTTCTACAGCCCAATGAGCGTCAGCAAGCTTTCAAGTTTGCTTCGGGTGTACTCTTTGAGGCTGAGGAGACCGGTAGATTTAGGCCTAAACAACAAACGCCCGTTCAGGAAAACCAGGCCGAGTTCCCGATTTAGGACTCAGTATCTCTCCAATGCCTTGCCTTCATTAAATCCGGCCGTTGTTTGCACTCCTAGGATTGCCCTCTCATGGAACTCATTTAAATTCTTGGCGCCGGTGTAGCTAAGGGCACTTCTTAAGCCGGACATCATAAGGTCAATAATATCCTCAGCGCTCTCTAGACCCGGTTTGATATAAATTCTTCCCTCGCTGATGCCCTCTTCGAAATATCCCTTAAGTGCTTGAGTGAAGGCGTTGTCGTTGCGTGATCTTTCGTGAACAGCCCTACGCGACGCCATGCCAAAATTGATCTTATATAATTGGCCACTTTCATCCTTATGAATATCTCCCGGACTTTCATAGGTGCCTACCCAAGGTGTTCCCCACATAGCACTGGCGGCTCCTGCCGCTAGGACTAAGGCTAGATCGCGGGGCTCTCGGATTCCGGCATCCGACCAAATATGAGCGCCGGCCCGGCGGGCGGCCTTAGCGCACTCTATGACAGCTGAAAGCTGAGGTCTTCCATGAGCGGTGCGCATGCGAGTGATACAACTGCCGCCAGCACCGATGCCCACCTTGATGATATTAGCTCCCGCCCCGATAAGATCCTCCGTTCCCTTGGCGGTCGTTACGGTGCCGGCATAAATGATTTTGTTCTGGCCGATAGCGCTACGTACTGCTTTGAGTGCTTCGATCATGCGCTGAGAATGACCGTGAGCCGTATCTACTGCGAAGATATCTACGCCCATCCTTAACAGGGCCTCGGCGCGCTCGGCGGCGCCATTGCTGATGCCGATAGCGACGGCAGTCAGAAATTTACCCTCATTGTTAAGCGCCGGCTTATAAATCGTTGAGCGGATAGCACCTTTGGCTGTGATAACGCCCAGAAGTTCTCCCGACTTTTTAATAATAGGCAAAATCGGAATGTGCTCGGACTGCAGTCTTTCGAACGCCTCACGAGGGGTTATCTGTTCGTCAGCTGAGATGATATTGCGGGACATTACCTCCCTCAGGACCGCGAAACGATCCTTGTCCTCGGCGTCTTTCTCAGTAAAGACTCCCACGGGCTTGTTGTCTCTGTCTACAATTATGACTGCTCCATGAGCCCGTTTGTGAATGAGATTGAGACCGGTTTGGATGCATTCTGTGTCCTCCAAAGTAACTGGTGTTTCAAAGACGGGGTGACGGGTTTTAAGGTATTGAACGATGGCTTCCACCCTGTCTAAGGGCATGTCCTGAGGTAAAATTACCAGCCCCCCCCGGCGGGTAACGGTTTCGGCCATTCTTTTGCCGGCTGCCGAAGTCATATTGGCGACCACAACCGGGATGGTGGCGCCGGTGCCGTCCGGTGGAGTTATATCCACATCCATGCGGGATTTTATTTCAGAGTATTGAGGTAGCAGAAAAGCATCCTCATAAGTTAATTCCTTCTTCTCGTCTTCCTTGTGCAGAAAATGCATTCCTAAAGTTATGTGAGAACAGAAGTCATTGTATCTTAAAGGTCGAGAGGATACGAATTTTTTGTGTATAGGAATCGTCTGCGGTAAGATAAAGAATATGTTTCAAGGCCTAGAAACAAACCTTATGGTCGAGGGTGGGGCTTTTTGGACGCTTGTGGCTATCCAGCTTTGGGAGATCCCCTGGAAAGCTGTAGCGCTTTGGAGAGCCGCTTGCAATAAACACACAGGTTGGTTTGTCGCTCTTATGCTGGTGCATATGGCCGGCCTGATAGATATTATTTACATTTTCTATTTCAGTGAGACCAAGAAGAGGATAGTTCCTCGTGTACGTAGGGCGGTGAAAGATGCAAAATAACCGAAAGAGGCCCCTTTTAGGCGCTCATGTTTCTGCCGCCGGTGGCTTGTCTCGAGCGATTAAAAACGCGGAAGAGCTTGGGACCACCGAAGTTATCCAAATATTCGGCGCTTCACCGCGACAGTGGAGAACTAAACTGCCGTCGCGCGCCGATGTCAAAGAATATAAAGAGACACTAAAGAAAAGCAACGTGCGATCTGTTTATCTACACGCAGCCTATCTGGTTAATCTGGCGGCTGCCGACCCTCATTTGTATGAAAAATCCGTTGAAAATCTTTCCGCTCACCTCAAGATCACTGAACTAATTGGGGCTCAAGGTCTGGTATTTCATCTTGGTTCGGATACAGATCCGGACAGGAGTTCTGCCTTAGACCGTGTTATCGGCGGAATAAAGATCGTGCTAAAGAACGTGCCCGGGAGATCTAGGCTCCTGATGGAGAACTCGTCCGGAGGAGGCAGAAAGGTGGGCGGTTCGCCTGAGGAGATCGGGAAGCTTCTGCGTGGCGTGCCGTCCCGGAGAATCGGGGTCTGTTTGGATACTGCCCACGCTTATGAGGCAGGAGAAATTAATTATACACCGAAGAGCATCAGAGACTTTTTAAAGAGATGGAAGAGCCATATTGGTTTGCGGAATTTGATAGTTGTACATGCTAATGATTCTCAAACTCCCTTTGCCTCCGGGGTAGATAGGCACGAGAATATTGGTCGGGGATATATCGGCCTGAAGGGTTTTGGAAATTTGGCTAAAGAAAAAAGCCTGTGGAAAGCGGATTGGATATTAGAGGTACCCGGTTTCGCCAACAACGGGCCGGACAAAAAGAATTTAGATACACTTAGAAACTGTTTTAAATAGATTGAAAAAACTTTTCATCGCCATTGATATAGGAGATAACGTCGCTAGCTATCTGGGCAGTTATGTTGAAGGGCTGCCAAATCTGGGCGGAGCCAGGATCGTCCCGGAGGAGAATTATCACATCACGGTTCATTTTATAGGGTATGTCAACGAAGAGTCTCTTAAAGAGATCCAAGACCGTATTAAACAAGCTGCATCTCGCAGCCGCCCCTTTGCTTTGCGGTTGAAAGGAGTTGTGCTCGCACCTCCCGGAAGAATCAGCACTATGCTTTGGGCGGTTTTTGAGGACGTTGAAGCATTTGTTAAATTATCTGACGATTTGCAGCAGGCCCTCTCTAAATTTGGCGGTGACACCCAGGAAAAAGTTCCTCATGTCACTTTGGTCAGATCCCGCAAATCCCTCGGGGGCGTTCGCCGTTGCCCCGACGTTAAGAAGATAGACCAACTTCACGTTAATCAGATAACACTCATGGAATCCACAGAGGCGCAGGGAGGAGTCTATTATAAACCGCTTGCGCACTTTCTTTTAGAACAATGAAAATAAAGGTTGTTGTTAAGACAGGCGCCAAAGCTTCCAACGTAGTCAGCGAGGCGAACGGCGTTTATGCAGTTTCAGTCAAATCTCCGGCCAAGCAGGGCAGGGCTAACACCGAACTAATTAAACTGCTGGCTGATTATTTCGGGATTACCCGCTCTTCGGTCAGTATAATATCGGGATTGAAGTCAAAGCATAAAGTGATTAATATCAGCTAGACGGCGGATCAAAACCTATGCAAGCAGTTATTTTAGCAGCCGGAGCAGGTAAGCGGTTAAGACCACTCACTAATGATATTCCCAAACCGATGGTGGTTGTGTCTGGTAAGCCGATCCTTGAAAGAACGCTCGAGATACTCCCGGACGAGATAGAAGAAGCCATTATGGTGGTCGGTTATAAAAAAGAGAAAATTATTGAGTATTTCGGCGGTCAGTTCGGGCATGTCAGGATCCGATATGTGGAACAGGCAGAGCCAAAAGGAACATACGATGCTCTAGAATGCGCCAAGCCGCTTTTAAACGGGGGATTTTTTCTATTCCTCCACGGAGATGAGCTTTATCATCCCTATGATCTACAGAGATGTGTTGAATCAAATCAGCCGACGGTTCTCACTGTTGAAACAGGGCACCCCGAAAGATATGGCATTTGCACCGTTGACCAAAACGAGTATTTATTAGGCGTCCAGGAGAAACCCGCAGATCCAAAAAGCAATTTAGCCATTACCGGAGCTTATCTTCTCAATTCAGATATTTTTGAGATGTCCAAGAGCGAATCGAGCGCCACAAAGGGCGAGTATGTCTTAGCAGAACAGATCGGCAGGTGGGCTGCAAGGACAAAAATTAAAGTTATGAGAGCGACTTTTTGGTATACGGTTAGCTATCCAGAAGACGTTCATATCGCTGACAAATTTTTGGGAATGTGATCGACTCACAATAGTCTTGGCTTAAGATGGGATATAATTAAGTCAGGATGTTCAGATTCTTAAGTCCCATAGACACAATTTCCTCTCTAGCCCTTCTTGTGCTGGCCGTTTTTGGGCTGGTCCAATTATCTACCGCCCTTCGGCACAGTCTTTATTTAAATAGACGACACTTGATTATCTTGCGTATCGACCCGCGATTGGTGACCGACAGGATCGGAGACTTCTTGGGATCCATCCGTCCGCCTTTTACTTTTGAGGCAGCCGTTCATTATTTAGGCAGAGAGGTCAACTATTATGTTGTTTTGCCTCGGAAGAGAGCTCGGGAGCTCATGGCCCGTGAGGGTATAAATGAAGTAGATGATTATGATCTATTTCACCATGGAGGCGAACACTTGGGAGCATATTTGAAGGGAGGCGAAGTATGTCCGGCCATTGATGTTGGGAAAATAGATCTTTCGAAGGTGAATGAGATCGGAGAGGGAGTAGCGATCCAAATGGTCTTTGGGCGCCGGCGAGGCCGGAAATTGATGGCGAATTTCAGGATTCTAGTATCGGCTCCGTCTAATTATCAAGCAAAAGAGATTCTGGCAGCTATTAAACCTTCGTTCCCCGGATTCAATTTGATTGAATCCCGCAGCGACGATTTTATTAGTCGGGTTAACTTCAGAGAATACGACGCTAAACAGTCGACCTGTTGGGAGCCGGTTTAGAATATTCTCAGCCGAGTTGAAAGAAGACGGCACCGCACGTTAGAATGGGGATGGAGCGGCATACAGGGCACTCACTCAACACAGAGGCTTAGGAGGCCACCATGCTGCTCCATATCACAGCCTTTAACAGCCCTCGTTTTGTCGAGGGCTGTGATATTCTTATAGTGAAGATATGCAGTTTGAAGAAAATGTTCCCTTGGCTGCTTATAGCAACCTGAAAATAGGCGGGCCCGCCAGATATTTCAAAGTAATCCGGAATAAAAAGGAGCTGATCGAATCTTTATATTTGGCTGAAGAAATGGACCTGCGCGTTTTTGTTTTGGGCGGAGGAACGAATATTCTTTGGAGTGACCGGGGGTACGATGGGTTAGTGTTAAAGCCGGAAATGGATTTTATTGTGAGAAATGGGAACGAACTTACCGTCGGCGCAGCTGTCCCCATGAAAGACATAGTCGGTTTTTCAGTAAAAGCAGGGCTAGCTGGCCTGGATTGGGCCGGGGGCCTGCCTGGCACTTTGGGCGGCGCAATTTTTGGAAATGCCGGTTGTTTCGGGGGTGAAATGAAAGACTCTGTAGCTGAAGTAGAAAGCGTCGACCTGAAGAGCGCTGAATCTAAGAGAAGGAACAATCAGGAGTGCGGGTTCGGATATCGCGACAGTGTCTTTAAGTCGGGAGGGATCAGCGAGATCATCGTCCAGGCAACTTTGCGCCTAGAAGAGGGGAATGCGGACGACTTAACCAGAAGGGTTGCAGACGAGGAGAAGTACAGAGAAGAACATCAGCCTTTGGACAAACCGAATATAGGAAGCTTCTTCAAAAATGTGAGAGTTGAGGGATTGCCAAGGGTGCAAGTCGATCCCTATCGGCATACGCTCAAGACAGATCCGTTCCCAGTTATCCCCGCTGCCTATCTTATTAATGAAGCTGGATTAAAGGGGGCTGCGTGCGGAGGGGCGGTTGTCTCTTCCAAACACCCCAATTTTCTGGTCAATAATGGCGGAGCGACAACCGCCGATTTTATAGCATTAATAGAGCAGGTCAAAAAAGAGGTAAAAAGCAGAACTGGCATAGAGTTAGAGGAAGAAGTAAGGGTGATAAAATAAGTATAATGCCCGGCAAAATCCAGAATTTTAAACAGTTAGCTACTACAGAGCTGAGACAGGCGCTTTTGGAGATCATTGAGGCCGGCCTCGAGGCAATCGACACCAAAGATGTCGTCAGGAGTGAAATCTCATTGAACGGAGACGAACTTAAAATAGCGGATCACAGATATTCTCTAGAGAAAATAAGGAACCTCTATGTCTTCGGGGCAGGCAAGTGTGTGCTTGAGGCGGCCGAGGTGCTGGAGGAGATCTTAGGCGATCGGCTGACGGGAGGTTTTATTATAGATGTACGAGTGCCCGCGAGACATTCCCTTCGGAAGATAAAATGTATCGAAGGTACGCACCCCCTGCCCTCGGCCGTTAATGTTAAGGCCTCGAAGCGGATGCTGAAAGAGCTGAAGGGGCTGGGGGAGGAAGATTTCGTGCTGTTCGTGATCTCGGGCGGAGGCTCAGCCCTTCTTTGCCTCCCACAGAACGGAAAGGATTACCGCAAAGAAATCAGCATTCAAAAAGCTCTGGCTGAAAGGGGAGCGGAAATCGAAGAGCTGAATACGGTGCGTAAGCATCTTTCACTAGTACGCGGAGGTTACCTGGCTGAGTATGTTCATCCAGCTAGGGCGGTGAGCGTCATTTTTTCTGATGTCCCCGGTAACGAGTTAGATTTTGTGGCATCTGGGCCGACCGTTAAGGACGAAACTACAGTGGCTGATGCCGGGGATGTTGTCCGGAAATACGGAATCGAAGAGTATATTCACCCCGATGCTTCGCAGTTCATAGAAACCCCTAAGGAGAATAAGTATTTTATGAACGTGGATAACATTATGCTGATATCGAATGAGCGTGCCCTGAAGGCTATGGTTAAGAAGGCCAGAGATTTAGGCTATAAGCCCACAGTCGTTACTGATAATCTGACCGGAGAAGCACGAAACGTCGCTCTCAAGATCGTGCAGGAACTGCATAGTTGTGCTTCCAAAACCGTACTTCTTTACGGCGGAGAGACGACAGTTACTATCCTGACCAAAGGGGAAGGCGGACGTAATCGAGAACTGGTTCTGTCTGCTCTGCAGGCAGTCAAAAGAGATGAGGGATTAGCCTCAGTTGCTTCGGATGGACGGGACAACGGTCAGTCTGCTGGGGCTATCGCTGACAGCGAAACTCTTCAGCACGCCGCGGCTCATCAGCTGGATATAGAACGGCACCTCAACGGCAACCAGTCAGCTAAGTTCTTTAAAAAGACAGGAGACGATATAATGACTGGAGATACAGGTTCTAATATCTCAGATCTGGTCATCGCCGTTAAAAATTAATAAAAACGAATATATCGAAGTAGCTATGAAGAAACTGATCATTGGTATTGATAAAGTGGGACTGAAAGATGTTCCGCTGGTGGGAGGCAAAAATGCAAGCTTAGGTGAGATGCTTCGCCACCTTGGTCCTAAGGGAATCCCCATACCTAACGGGTTTATTACTACTGCTGATGCCTACCGGTATTTTTTGAGCTCAACCGGTCTGGATGTTTTTATCAGGCGAACTCTGCGTGGACTTGATACCCAGAATATCTATGATCTAAAAGAGTGCGGCCGGAAAATTCGGCACGCCATTATTACTACACCCTTCCCGGCAGAATTGGAAAATGCTATTAGGCAGGCCTATCGGGCAATGGAGAAAAAGTACGGTCGGAATACAGATGTGGCTGTGCGCTCGAGCGCTACGGCTGAAGATCTGCCAGGAGCAAGTTTTGCCGGCCAGCACGAAACCTATCTGGGGATCAAGGGGATCGATGACATACTTGTGGCCATTAGATCATCAATGGCTTCTCTTTTCACGGATCGGGCTATTTCTTACAGAGTCGATAAGGGTTTTAAACACGTAGATGTTGCTCTCTCAGTGGCTGTACAGATGATGGTTCGTGCCGATCTGGGCGTATCGGGAGTGCTTTTTACATTAGATACAGAATCCGGCTTTAAAGACACCGTTCTCATCAATTCTGCCTGGGGTTTGGGAGAAATGGTGGTACAGGGGAAGGTAAATCCGGATGAGTATGTGGTGGCTAAGAAGTTCTTAGACAGGGCATCCCTGCCTATTATATCCAAGGTGCTTGGTTCAAAAGATCGCAAGATGATTTATGCAGCGGGCAAGGGGGGCATTCGGCCGGTGAAAATCGTCACCACCTCGGCCAGTGAAAGAGCAAAATTTACCCTGAGTGACAAAGAGATCCTGCTCTTAGCGAAGTGGGGGATTGAAATAGAGAAGCACTATACCAAACGTTATGGAAAGTGGACGCCGATGGATATTGAGTGGGCAAAAGACGGCAAAACCCAGAAACTTTTTATTTTACAGGCTAGGCCGGAGACGATTCATGCCGAACGTGATTTTTCAAAGATCAAGGAATACACCCGTTCGGGGGATGGAAAAATCTTGGTTAGGGGAGTCTCCGTGGGGAGTAAGATCACTGTTGGCCGGGCCAGGGTCATTTTTGATGTTAAAGATATCCACAAGTTCCAGGCGGGTGAGGTGCTGGTAACCGATATGACCGATCCCGATTGGGAACCGATCATGAAGATCGCTTCTGCTATTGTGACCGATGAAGGCGGACGCACTTCTCATGCCGCGATTGTCAGCCGGGAGCTTGGTATACCGGCTGTGGTCGGGGCGGGTAATGCGACCAGCAGGATTAAAACCGGCTCTATGGTTACGGTTGACACGGTCGGGAGCGATGGGCTTGTGCTGGAGGGTGCGCTTAAATTCAGTGTTAGAGAGCGGGATCTTAGGCGTATTCCTAAGACGCGCACCAAGATAATGATGAATATCGGCACACCGGAGACGGCCTTTGAGAAATCCTTTTTGCCCAATCGGGGAGTAGGACTGGCGCGGGAGGAATTTATTATTGCTTCAGAGATAGGCATCCATCCGATGGCCCTCATCCACTACAGGACACTTCCCGCACCTCTTAAAAAGAAAATAGACATCAGAACCGTGGGCTGGCCCGATAAAAAACAGTTCTATATAGACCACCTTGCTTATGGAATAGCTAGAATAGGTACGGCCTTCTATCCGCATCCGGTAATAGTGCGGTTCTCAGACTTCAAAACTAACGAGTACCGCACCCTTTTAGGCGGAGATCTATATGAACCAATAGAGCAAAATCCAATGATCGGCTGGCGGGGAGCCTCACGCTATTATCACTCCGGTTTTAGGGAGGCCTTCAAATTGGAGTGCGCAGCTCTCAAAATGGCCCGCGAGAAAATAGGTTTGACCAATTTGGTGCCGATGGTGCCATTCTGCCGTACACCGGAAGAGGGGATTAAAACGCTCAAATTGATGAGAGAAGCCGGACTGAAGCCAAAATATCTAAGTAAGGGAAAAGACAGCATGCCGGTTTATGTGATGTGTGAGATACCCTCGAATATTATAAACGCAGATAAATTTCTGGACATTTTTGACGGTATGTCGATCGGCTCGAATGACTTAGCACAGCTGATTTTGGGACTAGACAGGGATTCGGAAATCGTAAGCAGGGTGGGTAACGAGATGGATCCGGCCGTCATGTCGGCTGTCGCCGATGTTATCCAAAAATGCCGCAAAAGACATAAATATATCGGTATCTGCGGCCAAGCCCCCTCTGATTATCCGGACTTCGCTAAATTTTTAGTCAGCGAAGGTATCGAAAGCATGTCGCTGATCCCGGATACCGTCGTCGAGACGACTATCGCCGTCGCTAAACAGGAAAAGAGAAAAAAACATGGCTAAGATCGCGTTCTACGGTGTTCAACCATGGGAACAGGAATATCTGGAACGATCCCTGCAAAAGCATCAGCTAACTTTTTGCCCCGAGTATTTGGATGAAAAAAAGTCGTTGGAAAGAAGCGATACGGAAATTATTTCTGTTTTTGTTGACTCCAATGTCTCTAAGAAGATCATTGACCTTTTTCCCTCTCTGAAGTTCATCGCTACTCGCTCAACCGGTTTTGACCACATAGATCTTGAGACGTGTAAAGAAAGAGGTATCGCCGTCTCGAATGTCCCCTCATACGGCGATAACACGGTGGCCGAATATGTGTTCGCTCTTATTTTGGCGCTCTCCAGGAAAATATATATTGCCTACGAGCAGGTGCGGGAGGAAGGTGATTTTAGCTATGATGCTCTGCAGGGGTTTGACCTGTTGGGGAAGACTATGGGGGTTATAGGCACGGGCAGGATAGGAAAATATACCGCGCGCATAGCTAAGGGGTTCGGTATGCGGGTATTGGCCTATGACATAATGCCGGATAGAAAATTCGCCAGAAAAATCGGAGTGACATATGTGAGTTTAGAAGAACTCTTAAAAGAGAGCGATATTGTTTCTATCCACGTTCCCTACGCTAAAGAGACGCACCATCTGATAGATAAAAATAAAATGGCCCTTATGAAGAAGGGAGCCTATCTCATCAATACAAGCCGGGGGGCAGTGGTGGACACACAAGCCCTAGTGGTGGCTCTCAAGAGCGGACAGTTAAGCGGTGCGGGTTTAGACGTGCTTGAGGAGGAGGACGCGATCAAAGATGAGGTTGAATTTCTTCTTAATAAAAAGGTTACCGAGCACGATTTGCGCAATGTCATTGCTAATCACATCCTGGTCGATATTCCTAACGTTATTATTACTCCGCACACCGCCTTTAATACTAAGGAGGCACTGATGCGTATCTTGGATACAACCGTGGCTAATATCAACAGCTATCTTAAGCGCAAGCCCCAAAACTGCGTTAACTAGAACGTGGTCAGAATCAAGGATATTAAGGCCTCTAAAATTCTGAATTCACGGAGCGACTGGACTCTTTCAATTGAGATGCTCCTCGGAGATGGTACTCCGATCAGAGTTTCTGTGCCGGAGGGTAAAAGCAGCGGCTCTCATGAGGCTGCTTCGGTAGGCGTGGAAGAAGCTATTAATAACATTGAGAAGATAATTTTGCCGGCCGTGAGAGGCTTTGATGTCTCTGACCAACCAGGTTTGGACAGAATGCTTATCAGACTGGATGGGACACCCAATAAGTCCAGGCTGGGAGCTAACGCTATTCTGGCGGTATCAATGGCCGCTGTTCGGGCTTCAGCCTTGAAGGCGGGAGTTCCGCTTTGGCAGTACATTCGGGGAATAGCGCGCTTGGAAAGCCCTCGGGTGAGGCCCAGAATTTTTGCCAATGTCATCAATGGCGGATTGCACGCGGGCAATGCTTTAGATATACAGGAATATTTAATTATTCCCCGCACGCACAATATCAGAGAAAGCGTTGATATTATCCACGCTGTTTACCATAAGCTGGGTACGATCTGCAATGGAAAATACGGGCATTCAGCATGCTTGGTGGGCGATGAGGGCGGGTATGCTCCGGCTCTAGACAACAACCTTAGTCCTCTGAGTCTGATACAAAGCGCGGCCGAAGGTCACGCGGTTGATTTTGGGATAGATGCTGCTGCCAGCAACATTACGATGGACAAGAATAAACTCCTCGATCTTTATAGAATTATGGTTGACCAATTCAAATTGGCCTACATTGAAGATCCGTTCCAAGAGGATGATTTTCAGAGCTTTACGGAAATGACCGCTGGTTATGGGGACTCAGCTATTATTACCGGAGATGATCTGACAGTAACAAATGTAAATCGTATGGAAGAGGCCTGGGAAAGAAAAAGCGTTAACGGCGTGATCATTAAGCCCAACCAGGTAGGGACTATGACTGAAGCCATCGAGGCAGTCCGTCGGGCACGTGACTATGGCTGGAGCGTGATAGTTTCGCATCGCTCCGGTGAAACTAACGACGATTTTATTGCCGATTTTGGTGTGGGTGTGGGTGCAGATGGTATCAAAATCGGCGCTCCTTCAAGGGGAGAGCGTGTGGCTAAATATAACCGGTTGCTAGAGATCGGTTAACAAAAACAGGGCCTCTTCCGTCATATCCTCTTTATCTAAAGTAAAAACAAATTCCCGATCCAGGTTCCAAAGCTCTTTCCAGCCGGTGTCGCCGACCAGAAAATCTATCTCTGAACACCGCTCTGTATTCGCCTTTTTAATCTGCTCAAAGATCAATAATTTACCTATATTTTCGTGCTGCGGGTTAAAACCCCCATTGAGTACGTAATAGATATTCTTATAAATAGCTGCCATCTCTATCCCGATGGTCTTATCGTTCATTTCGGCGGTCAGGGTGATCAAGCAATCGGTCCGTTCTAAATGTTCAGCGAATGACCGGAATTGTCGCAGCGTCTTATTATCGAGAAAATCAGAATGCTCCGCGAAACGTTCTTTGTTAAGCCTGATCATATTTTCCAGGGGTTCGGCACTGGTATCCCAGCGAACAGTAACTCCGCCTCCCATCAGCTTGCGCATATCGTAGAAGAGGTTTTTACGATGTTTGGAGCTGAATTTTGCGAAGTATCTATCTAGGTCATGGTTAAGACCCTTCAAATCGAGATAATATCTGTTCTCATCATGAACAAAATAATCCTTATATTGAGGATAGAAATGAAGAACGTCTTTTACTGAACGTTCGTTGATATCGTAGAGAACTGTCCGTTTGGGCATTGCTCGGAAAAAGACAGAAAACAATTCAGCTGGGAACCAAAAAGTTCTGTTCTCTGGCAGATCCCCGCCGAAGAAAAAATAGCGTCCGCTTTCTTTGCTCAGCCACAGCGGGAGCAGGCCCTGCCGCCCGCCATCTTCTAAAAAAATAAAATATGGCTGAAAGAACTCAGGACTGTAAAAAGATAAAATAGTTTTCCACAGGTCCCAGATACTTGTATTCGGTGAAAATTGGTACCATAATTTTTCACACAGGCTTATGTCTTCTACAATTATCTTCTTCATGTATGGCAAACGGTAATCACGCTATCACCAGTCCCGTTAATGATATCACTCCTTCTTTTGAGAAAAAGAAGTTTTTATTTGTGTCTCTCGAAAGTCTGAGCGGAGATTTAGCCTGGACGTTAGTAAAAGAAGGACACGAAGTTAAAGCTTATATAAAATCACCTCTGGATGCAGGTGTTTACGAAGGCTTCATCGAAAGGGTGGGTGAGTGGAAGCCTCATACCGACTGGGCTGATGTTATAGTTTTTGACGATGTTGAATTCGGCACTGCCGCCGCTAATCTGCGCAAGAAAGGCAAGCTAGTTATTGGAGGCACCGAGTACACGGACCGCTTGGAAATAGACCGCGAATTCGGTCAGGCTGAATTAAGACGTCATGGCATTAATACTTTACCGAGCTGGCAATTCTCGGACTACGATGAAGGTATTAGGTTCATCAAAGAGACCCCCGGCCGCTATGTTTTTAAGCCCGGCGGCAATACTCCTTCGACCAGCAAGGGGACCCTTTTTCTGGGCCAGGAAGAGGATGGACGCGACATTTTAGAACTCTTGGAGCAGAACAAAACCGTTTGGCAGAAAGACACTCCAATTTTCTTTCTACAGAAATATATTTCTGGTGTGGAGGTGGCAGTCGGGGCGTTCTTTAACGGCCACGATTTTATCTATCCCATCAATGTTAATTTTGAGCACAAGCGTGTTTTTCCTGGGGATATCGGTCCCTTTGCGGGCGAGATGGGTACTCTTATGTACTGGAGTGAGCCGAACAAGCTGTTTAAGGCAACTCTTGAGAAGATGCTGCCCGCTATCAGGGAGTCTGGTTATGTGGGCTATATTGATATCAACTGTATTGTGAACCATCGCGGGATTTACCCCTTGGAATTCACTTCGCGTTTTGGGTATCCGACTATCCCCATTCAGCTGGAGGGCATTAATATGCCGACCGGCGAGTGGCTTTATCGTATGGCCGCCGGTGAAGATTTTGTCTTGAAAGCGCGCCGTGGTTTTCAGATAGGTATCCGAATACTAGTGCCCTCTTATTTCTCAGACAGCCATAACGATGACTCTGTTAGAAAGTATCGGGACCTGGCAGTCACCTTTAAAAATCCAGCCATCAAAGAAGGTCTTCATATTGAGGATATCCGCAATGATAATGGCATTTGGCGCGTGGCCGGTATCTCCGGAGTGGTAATGGTGGTCACTGCCAGTGGTACGACAGTCGAAGAGGCCAGAAGGCTGGTTTATAACCGGGTTCAGAATATTATGATCCCGAATATGATCTACCGTACCGACATCGGTGCTAAGTGGCCGAATGACAGTGACCGGCTTCACACTTGGGGATACCTAGAATCCTAAAAGCTTTAACTATTTAATCTCGTAAGTCAGGTAGACCGTAACGGTGATGCTTTGCGAACCGGGTTCAACGGCTGGGCTAGCGCTGGCTAACGCTTCTTCTCCACCCTTGCCTCCGTAGCCATAATCCGCATAGTAAGGTATCGGATATGACGTATCGCTGGTGCTGATGGAGACTAATTTACCGATTCTGAAACCGCCGGCTTCGGCTATGGCTTCCGCCTTCGCCCTAGCCTTAGCTGTTGCCTCCTCTATAGCATCCTGTTTGGCTTGGGCGGGATCATCTACCTCGAAAGCCAGTTCAGATACCGTGTTAGCGCCATTCTCTACTGCGCCGCCGACCAAAGTGCCGGCATTCTCCAGGTCCCTGACTTTAACGGACAGAATGTGCTCTATGGTATAACCCACGATATCTGGCGGGGGACAGGCTTCGGCTGTCTCGCTGGATAGAGCAGAGTAAACCGGCCGACAGTCGTAGTACCGATAACGAGGGTTGATGTAGTAACCGGTAGATTTTATATCTTCCTTAACTACTCCCTGCGCCTTCAGGTATTCGATTACTTTGTTAGATGCCTCCGTATTCTTGATCTGGGCATCGGCGGCGTCTCCGCTTCCTTCAGTCAGAACGCTGAATGTGAACTTTCCTATGTCGGGGATAGATACGATCTCTCCCTCGGCATCAACCGAGAATGTCCGCTCGCTGTAATCAGGCCGGGTAACTACGAAACCGACGGCAGCGAACGCAAAGGCCAAAGAGGCGATTATTAACGCCATCCCTAAGTAGTTTTTGATTTTTTCGCTCATGTTCGTATTATACAACGTCTGTAAACCGCCTGCTTTACTTGTTAAACAGCGGGTGGCTATAATTGAGGTGTAAGAAAAAATGAATATTGATATAAAATCTTCGGGGCTGGAACTGACAGAGGCTCTTAAACAGTATATAAATACGCGCATGAATTCCTTAGAAAGGCAGCTGCACCGATATGACCCCGCCGGCTTACGGATCGAATTCGAGGTAGCCCGGACCACTAAACACCATTTGCACGGAGACGTTTTTTACGCCGAAGCCAATCTGGAGCTCCCCGGTAAAATGCTCAGGGCTACCCACGAAGCCTCTGATATCCGGGTGGCAGTGGATAAGATAAAAGACATTCTTCAGAGAGAGATAGAAAGACATAAAGAACAGCAAGAAGAGCATTAGTCTATGAGTCTGATAAAGGGTATCGGGAAGCGCCTCTTCTCAAGTTCTCCTAAACGCCCCAAGGAAATTGATGAGATAAACGCCCTCGAAGAGGAAATTTCTGGTTATAGCGACGAAGAGCTAAGGGGTGAAAGCCTGAAGCTTAAAGATGCTGCCATCGGCGGGCAGGTTTTGGATGAGCTGCTGGTGCGGGCTTTTGCTTTGGTTAGGGAGTCGGCTAAGAGACGTCTGGGACAGCGGCATTTCGACGTTCAGCTTTGGGGAGGATTGGTTATGCATCGCCACGGTATTGCCGAGATGGTGACGGGTGAAGGTAAGACTTTGGCTGCCACCGCCCCCGTTTATCTAAACGCCTTGAGCGGAAAAGGAGCACATGTGATCACGGTTAATGATTATCTGGCAAAACGTGATGCGGTTTGGATGGGGCAAATTTATCATACCTTAGGCTTAAGCGTGGCCTGCCTGATACATGACCAGGCCCTGTTTTACGATCCCGAGTGGAGATTAACAGGGGAAGAGGGGAAAAAAGCGGATGCAGAGAGAGATATAAAGGGAAGTTTTGAGGTGCGGGAAGAATTTCTCCGGCCTATTGAAAGGAAAGAAGCTTATCTGGCTGACATTGTTTACGGGACCAACCACGAATTCGGCTTTGATTACTTAAGAGATAATCTTAAGTATTCTTCCGAAGAACAGGTCCAGCGCGAGCATAATTTTGCGGTCGTTGACGAGATTGACTCTATTCTGATCGATGAGGCGCGTACTCCGCTCATTATTTCTATACCCGACAGCGGGTCTTCGGATTACTACCGTGTTTTTACAGGAGCAGTTAGACACCTGACAGCAGAAGAAGATTATATCGTTGATGAGAAACTGCGCTCTGTTGAGATTACCGAGCCGGGTATAGATAAAATAGAGAAGAAAACCGGCATCAAAAACTTGTACGACGTGCATAATCTGCGCCTCGCTCATTACCTGGAGGCCTGTCTGAAGGCGCGGGCGCTTTATGAGAAGGATAAAGAATATGTTGTTAAAGACGGTGAGGTTATTATAGTTGACCAGTTCACGGGCCGTTTAATGTACGGACGACGTTACAGTGCCGGTATTCATCAGGCCATTGAGGCTAAAGAAGGTCTCAAGGTCCAGGATGAATCCCAGACGTATGCGCAAATTACTATTCAGAATTATTTCCGTCTTTACGCGAAATTAGCCGGTATGACCGGCACTGCTCAAACTTCAGCCGAAGAGTTCCATAAGGTTTATGGGCTGGAAGTGATCTCGGTCCCGACTAATAAGCCCCTTATCCGCAAGGATATGCAGGACGTCATTTACAAAAGCTTAAAAACGAAATATGAAGCTATCGTTAGAAATGTTCGGGAACGTCACGAGAAAGGCCAGCCAGTGCTGATCGGCACGGTCTCGATTGATAAAAACGAAGAGCTGTCGGGCGTATTGAAGAAAGCAGGTATTTCCCACGAAGTCCTGAACGCCAAGAATCACGAGCGCGAAGGCGCCATTATTGCTCAGGCTGGCAGATGGGGAGCTGTCACCGTTGCTACCAATATGGCAGGTAGAGGAGTGGACATCGTGCTTGGAGGTAACCCCCCCGACCCCGAAAAGGCCAAAACCATTAAGGGCTTGGGTGGATTGCATGTTATTGGAACTGAGCGCCACGAAGCTAGACGCATCGATGATCAGTTGCGGGGAAGGTCCGGACGTCAGGGAGATGAGGGCTCTTCTCAATTTTTCCTTTCTCTGGAGGATGATCTGATGCGTATTTTCGGGGGAGAAAGACTCCAGGGTCTGATGGAAAGGTTCGACGTTCCGGACGATATGCCTATTGAGAACAAAATGGTCTCTCGGGCGATCGTGCAGGCCCAGAATAAGGTGGAGGGTTTCAACTTCGATGCACGCAAGCATCTTCTCGAATACGACGACATTATTAACCGCCAAAGAAAAAACTTTTATGAGAAAAGACAGGCTTTTCTGCACGGTTTGGACGGCGACGAGACTAAGGTACGCGATTTTATAATGCAGGCTTTTATGAATCAGCTGGAAGTTTTCCGAAAGGCTGAGATGCCAGCAGAGCAAAGGAGGAGAATTTTGGCTGAGATATTGGCACCTACAGAGGATTTAGATAAATTAGGCCCATTAGCCGAAGAGAAGCTTAAGCAAATCGAGGATGTACACCCCCTAGGTTATCAGCTTTTGGGGACTTTGGACACCTTATGGATGCATCATTTGGAAGATATAGATGCTCTTCGGGAATCAGTGCGTATCCGAGCTTATGGGCAAAGAGATCCACTGGTCGAATACAGGCGGGAGAGCAAGGCTCTTTTTGATAGGCTGAACGGTAATTTTGAGGCCTGGATCTTCACACGCCTTTTCCGCATTAAAACGGAAGGAGGGGATGAGTCTAATGACCGTCCGCGAGGCGTTCTCATTTCTTCGGCTGCACCGAACAGGGAAAAAGTGGGGCGTAATGATCCCTGCCCGTGCGGAGCCGTCAATCCCGAGACTGGCAAACCCTACAAGTATAAAAAATGCGGGCTGATAAATGCGCCCCATCACAAAGTTAAACGTTAAACGTTAAACGTTTACAACCGTCCTGACTATCTCTGCAAAGCGTTTTTTAAAACTCTCTTTTGAGAATCTTTCGGCGGTTTTAGCCACCGTTTTCGGATCAAAGTTTAATTTTTCAAAGCGTCTGACGGCATCCATCACTCCTTCCTCGGTTTGGCTGTCGAAGAGGATCCCGTTCACTCCGTCTTGAACCACTTCTACAGTTCCGCCCCGGTTGTACCCGATAACGGGCGTTCCGCAGGCAATCGATTCAGCTGTTACCAGACCAAAGTCCTCTATTTGCGGGATAATCGAAGCCTTAGCTCCGCAGATGATTTCCCTAAGTTTATTCTCATCTTTGATGAAAGACAGATATTGGAATCCATTCGTCCCGTTCATTAACTCCCTGACAGTATGCTCTTCGGGTCCAGCACCCACGACTTTAAGGGGCAGCCCCAGCCGTTTAAAGGCCCGAATAACCATCGGGAACTTTTTATAGTGGATGATTCGGCCATAGATAAGATAGTAGTTCTGTTTTTGGATGTGGGGGTCCCGGTAAAAGAGGGCGTCTTCTACTGGCGGATGGAGAACGGCTGCCTCCCGCCCGTAGAAATCCCTTATCTTACCGGCGATGTGGTGTGAATTAGCAAGGATGTAGTCCGGCTTCTGCGCCGATCTTTTGTCCTGCCAGCGCATATATCGGATCGCCGGCATGCCAGCCCATATCAGCGGCCTGGGGAACAGGTCTGGAAGATATGTCCATGGTTCCCACGCATAGCGCAACGGAGAGTGAATATAGGAGAGATGGAAGCCGCGTTTATAGCGGATGTTTTTTACGAATCCCATTGTGTTGCTGATAATGAGATCGTATTTGTCGCCCAGGTCAAGGCTCTGCGCGGCGTGGCCCAATATCGGGATAAAGAGACGGTGCCTTTTACGGATAAAGGGCTTATCGGCGAAGCTGGTATGGATTTCCTTATCCCCGAACAGGTGTCCGAGTGACTGTGGCTCATAAAGCAGGGTGTAAACCGGTGCTTCCGGGAATATTTCAATCAGGTTCAGCAGTACCCTTTCCTGGCCCCCGAACTGGTCTAAATAATCGTGGACTAAGGCGACCTTCATTCTAGTTTATAGTGAATGATTTCTAGTTGTCCTGTTCTAGCCGCTAATCACTAGTCACTAGCCAGGGGTGCTATAATTTTAACACCCTCTAATGCATTATCCCTTGTGGAAAAGGTTGTTTGATATTATAGGCAGCACCTTAGGACTGGTGCTTATTTTGCCTTTTACCCCCCTGATCGCTCTAGCTATTAAACTAGATAGCCGGGGGCCGGTATTTGAGAAATTAAACAGGGTCAGTGGGGGTAAGGTAGTAAAAGTTTATAAATTTCGCTCGATGGTGGAGAATGCCCAGGCGCTGAAGTCGAAGCTTGCACACCTGAATGAACGCAGGGACGGTCCTCTCTTTAAGATTAAAAATGACCCGCGCGTTACTCGGGTCGGGCGGTTTTTGAGAAAATTCCGCATCGATGAGGCCCCTCAGTTTATCAATGTGTTTCGGGGTGAATTAGCTTTCGTCGGCCCTCGGCCACGCGAGCCGCAGGAGGCAGAACAGTATCCGGAAAACTACAGAATAGTCCTTGATTTTAAGAATGGTGTAACCGGCTTATCTCAGGTGAACGGTGCCTCCAGCCTGCTCTTTTTGAGAGAGCTGGAGTTAGATAAATATTATGTTGAGCACGTCTCTTTTTGGCTCGATTTAAAAATTTGTCTGAAGACTTTAGCGATTTTATTTTTCGACCCCACCGCCGTATGATGGGCATATGGATCCGAGTCATAGCCGCCGTGTGGCAGATATCAAGCACCCTCATGGGCGAATGCGCGATGATGCCATTCAGCAGTCTGGGCGATTCCATCGGGATCAGATCTCGAAATATATTGGTATAGGCCTTCTTCTTCTGTTGCTGGTTATTGCCTCTGTTTACGTCGCCCTGAATATCAGGGAAAGCACCCTGAATATTTATCGGGGCTTTAAGGGTGTGATAGATGACATCAGGAGTTTCGGCGGTTCTGATCTTGAGAATTCGCTAAACTCCATCGAACAGGATCTGGATGAGCTGGATGAGCGGGCGCGCTTCCTAAGTCTTGCCCCTAAGTTGCGTGAAATACCCGGAGCCATCAATGATCTTAGGGAAATCATTTCGGTTGTTGCCAATCTCGGTAATACTTTTGAGACTCTGCGCTCCGACGGGCTGGCGTTTGCTTTCTCGGGCAGAGGAGAAGAATTGCTGACGGCCTTAAGACTCATGAGGTTCGATCTTGGACGGCTGGGAGATCTGAGCGATGGTCTCCTAGTCAGAGCCAAGGAATTCGGGGCTTATGAAGAAGACGTCGAGTCTATGAATAGTCAGCTGGCTGGGCTTGAAGAAGGCCTGAACGTAGTTATTAATTTCTTGGATACAGAGGGAGAGAAAAGGATTGTCTTGCTTTTTGAAAATCACTCCGAGCTGAGGCCGTCCGGAGGTTTTGCCGGCAGTTATGGCGAATTAGTGCTGGAAAGGGGCAATATCAAAAGTTTAGAAGTTAATGATATTTATTATCCAGACAAATTCTTGGTCAAGAAGGTGATCCCGCCTCTCCAGCTTCAGGGGATTACGCCCAACTGGGGTGCCCGTGACACAAACTGGTTCTTCGATTTTGCTGATTCGTCCGAGAAGCTTCTTGAATACCTAGAGGCCTCTACTCTTTATGGCGATCAAGATATTACTTTCGATGGTGTTATCGCCATGAACGTAAGAGTGATAGAAGATATTCTGCGTTTGACAGGACCGTTGGACCTGTCCGACTATGGGCTTTCACTGAACGTCGACAATTTTCTGAGAGAGATCCAAGCGGAGGTTGAGGTGGACAAAAACCCCGGGGAAAACCCTAAGCTTATCCTGAAGTCGGCCGCCCCGCTTTTGCTCGAAGCCATCGGCAAATTAGACAACAGCAGTCAGAGCAGTTTGCTAGATGTTTTTCTAAGCCGGGCAAAGAATAAAGATGTTAAGTTCTATTTCCGCAATAAGCCACTGGAGTTCTTGGTTTCCGACTGGAGTGTGGGAGGAAGAGACTATGAGTTGGGAGCGGATTTTGTGGGAGATTACCTGGCCGTGGTGAATGCTAATGTGGCTGGAGGTAAAACCGATGTCTTTGTAGATCAGACGGTTGAGCTTGCTAGCCAGATAGGCGCGGACGGCACCGTGTACAATGATCTGACAGTCTCCCGGACTCATCGCGGAGGCAATGAGCCAGAGTATTTCTATAACAAGATCAATCAGAACTTTCTGAGGATCTTTACGGTCCCGGACGCACAGCTCGAATCTATCCAGGGCGGTATCCGCAAGGAGATACAGCCCCTCGTGAACTACGTTGGAAGCGTTTACGCTGAAGATGAAAACTTGTCAGAGTTGGAAGACAGCCGTACGCTTCTGAATACGCCCACCGACGGTTATGCTGAAAAATATACTCATTCCGGCAAATGCATCTTCGGTACTTGGCTGAATATTCCTCCGGGCGAGAGCCGTGTGCTTGTGATGCGGTATTCCGGCGATAGCATACCGCTTATTGACGGACAGCAGTATAAATTTGTCATAGATAAACAGTCGGGCAGCGAAATGGTTTTTGGCTATACCATTACAGCTCCTGCCGGATTTGAGTGGCTGGAGAGCGGAGGCCAGGTTTTTCGCCATCAAACGAGCGATCTGCCTGCTCGGCTTGAGATAGACTTGACTCTTAAGAAAAGTCATGCCAATTAGAAATTTCGTTATTATCGCTCATATTGATCATGGCAAGAGTACCCTCGCGGATAGGTTTCTTGAGCTCACAAAAACCGTCCCGATGCGCAAAATGAAGGAACAGTATCTTGATTCTATGGAGCTGGAACGGGAGAGGGGTATCACTATTAAAATGGCCCCGGTACGGATGCTCTACAGAGGTACTATTCTTAATTTGATCGATACTCCCGGCCACAGTGATTTCTCCTACGAAGTTTCACGAGCTTTGAAAGCAGTGGAAGGGGCGATTTTACTTGTAGATGCGACTCAAGGAGTTCAAGCTCAGACTTTGGCCAATTTGGAGATGGCACGGCAGAGCGGACTGAAGATTATCGGGGCTCTTAATAAGGTGGATATGTCTCCTCCCGGTATAGATGAGCTTGCTGAAGAGCTGGCAGTCCTTATTGGCCAGCCTCTATCCGCTATCCATAAAGTTTCTGCCCGAACGGGCGAGGGGGTGGAGAAGTTATTGGACAGCGTTGTAAATGATTTCCCCGAACCCGCATTGGATAAGCACGAATCAGCTCTGATCTTTAGCTCCCTTTATGATGAACATAAGGGCATCATT
This sequence comes from Candidatus Colwelliibacteriota bacterium, assembly GCA_028718505.1. GTDB lineage: Bacteria > Patescibacteriota > Minisyncoccia > UBA6257 > Colwellbacteraceae > 1-14-0-10-42-22. Next base: position 51,405 of record JAQULQ010000003.1, read on the forward strand.
GCTTTCGTGCGGGTGATGGGAGGTAGTTTTGCAAAAGATAAAAACACTACCCTGCAGGCTTTCAGGCACCACTTTAAAGTAAAAGAGGTTGGTTATTTTACGCCGGAGCTTGAGTCGACAGCCGTCCTGAAGCCCGGGGAGATAGGATATATCGCTACGGGGGTTAAGGATCCTGAGAAAATCAGGATCGGGGATACCATCGGCACCCAAGCTTTGCCGGGCTTTCAAGTACCGAAACCCGTTGTTTTCGTCTCTCTCTATCCGGACGAAGGAGGGGATTACGATGACCTTAAGGTTGCTCTTGAGAAACTGAAACTTAAGGATTCTTCGCTGGATTTTTCACCCGATGCCAGTCAGGTTTTGGGCAGGGGCTTTAAGTGCGGTTTTCTAGGCAGGCTGCATTTCGAGATCACCATGCAGAGACTGGAGCGCGAGTTCGGGCTGGAGACAGTGAACAGTTTTCCGTCCGTTGCCTACCGGGTCGTTAAGCGCGGAGGTAGGGAAGTGGCGATTGAAAATGCCCGTGATTTCCCGGACGACTATGAGAAAAGTCTCGAGCCGATCGTTAACCTGAACATTCTGACACCCAGCCGCTATCTGGGCTCAGTTTTAGGATTAAGCGACGTCTTCCGTTTGAGCGATATCAGCACCGATAATGCCGGCCGAAATATCAGAGTGACTGCCCGGCTGCCCTTATCAGAACTGATTTTGAACTTTGATGACAAACTTAAATCTGTTTCCCAAGGATTCGCCTCTTTCAGTTATGAGCCCGCCGGTTATCAAGAAACGGAGTTGAGACGGATGGATATTTTGGTGGCGGGCGAATTGGTGCCCGGCTTAAGCCGTGTTGTCTATAAGGAAGATATGGAAAACGAGGGCAGACGGATGGCCGCTAAGCTTAAAGAGTATATGCCTCGCCGGCAGTTCGTTCAGCCGGTTCAAGCAGTTGTGGGCGGCAAGATCGTAGCTCGGGAGAATATCAAGGCGATGCGGAAAGATGTCACGGCACCCCTTTACGGAGGCGATATTACCCGGAAAAGGAAACTTCTAGAGAGGCAGAAGAGGGGTAAAAAGAAGCTGGCGAACGTGACTAAGGTGAGTGTTCCGCCGGAGGTTTTTAAAGAATTGCTGAAAAAATAGTTCGGGTTAAACTGAATTAAGGACATGAAAAAGATCTTCACAACCATAATTGCCCTGCTTATCTTGTCCTGGCTGGGCTTTCAGGTTTATCTTTTGCAGAAAGAAAGAATTACCCTTGCTAAGGAATATCAGATGGTTAAGCAGGAGTGCGATGAGCTTTCGGTGGACAATCTGGAAGTGGCGGAGAGATTAAATTATCTTGCCGAACCGCACAACTTGGAGAAAGAGCTAAGGTCGAAATTCAACTATATTCGTCCGGGTGAAAAGCTGATGATCGTTATCCCGAAAGAGGAGTAAGCGAGTGTCGTACAGTGGTAGTACGCTTGCTTCCCAAGCAAGCAACGGGGGTTCGATTCCCCTCACTCGCTCCTAGATTTGGGGCGGGGCCAAGTAGGAAGCGCGGGTTCGGTTCCCGCATCCCAACCAAGCAAATTATGGGAAACATAATAAGCAGACATATTAAAGATATAATCTTCGGAGCGAATGATGGTATTGTAACCACCTTTGCGGTGGTGGCGGGAGCGATGGGAGCTGGTCTGTCGGCCAGGGTAGTTATCATCATGGGTATAGCTAATCTTTTGGCGGATGGTTTTTCTATGGGAGCGGGCAACTATCTGGGTTCTGTTTCAGAAGAAGAGGTGGCTGAAGAAGGGGGTCAAAAACATAGAAGAATTTCTCTCGCTCCGGCCATTTTTACGTTCGTGAGTTTTGTGCTCGCCGGTCTTCTGCCTCTCCTGCCGTTTATTTTCGGCGCAGCCGACAGCTTTGTGCCGGCCATCGTTACAACTGGTTTGGCTCTCTTTGTGGTTGGCGCTCTTCTGGGGCACATTGTCCTGCGCCGACACTGGCTGTTTCTTGGCTTTCAGATGCTGTTTGTCGGCGGTACGGCCGCCGGCATTGCCTATAGCATCGGCTATCTTGTAGAGTCGATACTTAGTTTGTAAGCTTTTTGAGTGAGGGCTCGCCGCTAAGACGAAATCATCTTA
>JAQULQ010000004.1:0-1416 GCA_028718505.1 Candidatus Colwelliibacteriota bacterium
GTTATAATACAAGAGGGCCCAGGGGATAGCAAACGCCCATATCATATATAATGAGACTATGAAATTAGATATGGATTCCCGCTTTGATCATCTGAAATTGGAGCCGGAGATATACGGGCAATGGGAGAAATCCGGCTTTTTTAACCCGGATAATTTGGTTAAAAAGAACATCATCAAAAAAACCGCTAAGAAGTTCTCGATGGTACTTCCTCCTCCGAACGTAACGGGAGTGTTACATATCGGGCATGCAATAGTGCTGACTATAGAGGACATAATGACCCGCTTCGCCCGCATGCAGGGCAGAAAAACCCTTTGGCTCCCAGGCTCTGACCACGCCGCCATCGCCACCCAGGCTAAGGTGGAAAAGATCCTCTATAAGGAAGGAAAAACACGGCACGACTTGGGCAGGGAAAAGTTCCTGAAGCGAGTTGAGGAGTTCGCTGCCCAGAGCCACGCTACTATCACCGAACAGACTAGGAGAATGGGGGCCTCTTTAGACTGGAGCAGAGAGGCTTACACTCTGGACGAAAAACGCAGCTTAGCGGTCCGCACCGCATTTAAGAGGATGTACGACGACGGGCTGATAGTCCGTAATTACCGCGTCGTTAATTGGGATCCGAGAGGACGGACGACCATCTCTGATGATGAAGTCATATATAAGGAGATTCAGGCCAAGCTTTACACATTCAAATACGCCAAAAGTTTTCCGATAAGCATTTCTACAACCCGTCCCGAAACCAAGCTGGGTGATACAGCCGTAGCGGTTCACCCAAAAGACAAACGCTATGCGAAGTATGTGGGAAAAACATACAAAACTGTATTCGCTGGCGAGGATTTAGAAATAAGAATTATTGCCGATAAGGAGGTGGATCCAGATTTTGGCACCGGGGCGCTCGGGGTGACCCCCGCCCACAGCATGATAGATTATGAGATGTCCCTGCGCCATGAATTACCGATGAAGCAAGTTATAGATGAGAACGCCCGGATGACGGCGGGACCGGTGGGCATTCGGGGAGAAAAAGTACAGGATGCGCGCGTCAAGATAGTGAACTGGCTTAAGCAAGAAAATCTACTCGAGAAGGAGGAAGATATACAACAAAATATCGCCACTGCCGAGCGCACCGGCGGAATTGTGGAGCCCCTGCCTAAGCTCCAGTGGTTTATAGATATAAATAAGAAGTTCAAAATTCAAGGTTCAAAACTTGAGGGGATTAAAAGCGGGCAGGAAACAACCCTAAAAGAATTGATGAGAAGAGTCGTGAAAACCGGCGAAATAAAGATAATCCCAAAGCGATTTGAAAAGAGTTATTTCCACTGGATAGATGCCCTGCGCCCCTGGTGTATATCCCGCCAGATCTGGTTCGGACACAGAATTCCGGTCTGGTATCCTTCGACAAGCTCAGGACAAGCTCCTTC
>JAQULQ010000004.1:1516-18241 GCA_028718505.1 Candidatus Colwelliibacteriota bacterium
AGCGATTTGAAAAGAGTTATTTCCACTGGATAGATGCCCTGCGCCCCTGGTGTATATCCCGCCAGATCTGGTTCGGACACAGAATTCCGGTCTGGTATCCTTCGACAAGCTCAGGACAAGCTCCTTCAACAGATACCGGTGAGATTTATGTGGACATAGAGCCGCCGAAGGGCGGAAATTGGGAGCAGGACTCGGACACCCTCGACACGTGGTTCTCTTCTGCTCTTTGGACGTTCTCCACCCTAGGCTGGCCCCTCGACTACACTCGGGACAAGGCCCGCAAGGGAAGTGATCTCGCACAATACCACCCCACAGATGTACTGGAGACGGCTTATGAAATTCTTTTCTTCTGGGTGGCTAGAATGATATTAATGACGACCTATCTTCTCGGGGAGGTCCCCTTTCATACGGTTTATCTGCACGGCTTAGTGCGCGATGAACAAGGCAGAAAGATAAGCAAATCTTTGGGAAATGGAATTGACCCGCTGGAGATGATCAATGCCTACGGCGCAGATGCGGTGCGGATGTCACTGATAATCGGTGCAGCACCGGGGAACGACAGCAAAATTTCGGAGGATAAGATCCGCGGCTACCGTAATTTCACCACTAAGATCTGGAATGCCTCCAGGTTCGTACTTATGAATTACGACGCGAAGCTTCGCCCATCAGGCAGGCACAAACCCAAATACACGGCGGAGGACAAACGCAATCTAAAAAAACTTGGAGAGATTAAAGAGAAGACGGCTAAATATATTAAGGATTATAAATATCATCAGGCGGGAGAACTCCTTTATCAGTATTTTTGGCACACCTTTGCTGACAAAATAGTTGAGAAATCGAAGGGCAGATTGCGCAGCGAGAATAAAGCCGATAGGGAGGCTGCCCAAGAAATGCTTATCAGCATCCTACGGGAGTGCGTGAAAATGCTGCATCCCTTTATGCCCTTCGTTACTGAAGAGGTCTGGAAAAAATTGCCTAGACCCACCAGCCGCGATAGGAAACCGGGCTTTTTGATGATCACCAAATGGTAGAACCGATTACATATTCTTTGCTCGGGCTGTTAGCGCCTCTCTTTTGGCTTATTTTCTTTTTAGTTGAGGATAAAGAGCATCCCGAGCCAAAATGGATGATCTTTTTAGTTTTTATGGGGGGTGTGCTGGCGGCTTTTTTGGCACTTAGTCCAGAAATATATCTGGATGCGAACTTTCCTCAAACCGGCCAGCCATATCAGAATAGGCTGCTAATACCCTTTGCCATCATTGAAGAATTCGCAAAATTCGCGATAGTTTTTCTGATCATCAAATACAGTAAGTATTTTGATGAAAAGATAGATGCCCTCATCTACATGATAACCGCGGCCCTTGGTTTCGCGGCCGTGGAAAATGTTTTTACCCTCTTTAACCTGCTCGAATTCCATCAGATAGTCGAAACGACTATTGTCCGAGGTGTTGGGGCCACCCTACTGCATGCTATTACTTCGGGGATCTTAGCTTTTTACTGGATGAAAAAGAGGCCGATCTTCGGGTTGGCTACGGCTGCTCTCCTGCATGCTGCTTTTAACTATCTCGTTCTCAGGGTTGAAGGCGATGCTAAGATCTACGTCGCTCTTATCCTGGTAGTGGCCGCACTCTTTTTATTCCGCGATTTCGAGATCATGAAGAAACCGAATCGGATCCGAAGACAACCCATTTAAAGCTTCCTTCCATGAGGCCCAAAGAGATTTCTGTTATAATCTAAATAATGATGATGCGCAGAAGAAAAAGAGTAGAGATCGAGGAAATGCCCGGCAGCAGTCCTTTTGCTCCGGAAATGGAAGGACAGCTGACTATTGACGTCTATCAGACACCCGACGAGATAGTGGTCCAGTCAACCGTCGCTGGCGTAGACCCAGCGGATGTGGAAATCGATGCAACCAGCGAATCTTTAACTATCCGGGGAGAAAGACAGCGAAACCAGACGGTCGCCGACAGCGATTATTACTATCAGGAGTGTTTTTGGGGAAAGTTTTCACGGGAGGTCATCCTCCCGCAGGAGGTGGACCCAGACAGAGCGCACTCAACGCTCAAAAACGGCGTACTCACGGTTCACCTACCCAAAGTACATAAAGACAGACTGCGCAAGATTACGATCAAAAAGGAGGGTTAAACTCTCTTTCTTATTAGAACCTCTTGATATACTTTTTCCAGCCGGCTAGTCACGGCTTCGACCGTGTATTCTTGAGCTGACTTTTTTGCTCCCCTTGAAAGCTTATCCCTAAGCTCATTGTCTCGAAGAACCCTCAAAACTCCGCTGGCCAGTGCTTTAGCGCTGTTATCCATTATCAGGCCATTTTCTCCATCTACCACAATATCCACTACCCCGCTTGCTCGAATAGCCACCACGGGGACACCGAAAGCCATAGAGTCCGTTATGATCAGGCCTTGGGTTTCGCTAAGTGAAGAGTGTATAAAAACATCCCCTTCCCGAAAATAACCTCCTCGCTCTTCCGGCTCTACGATACCGGTAAAATGTGTTTTATGGGCTATGTCCAACTTCACTGCCGACTGCTTAAGGAATTCTAAATAGGACTCTGCTCCCTTCGTTCCGCCGGCCACAATCAAAGCCGTTTTTTTCTCTTCTTTTAAAATATGCTTGTAGGCTTCTAAGATAGTAATTAGATTTTTTTCCGGACCTACGCGCCCAAAATACAGTATTATCTTGTGGTCTTGAGGAATATTGAAGCGTTCGCGTAGTTTAGCATCGGGCGCACTCTCAAGAATAGAGAAATCTATACCTGACGGTAAAATGCGGATCAGCGATTCTCGGACACCATTTTTAATCAAATAATCTTTGATACCCGGGGTGGGAGCTATAACAACGTCCGTTTTATTAGCATAACGAGCAGCCATTCGCTCTATCAACTTAATGGCTAGATGCTTGGGCAAAAGCGGCGGTACATAATCAATATAAAACTCGTAGCGAGTGTGATTAGTGAAGACTATCGGCAAAGAAAGTTTGCGTGCCAGTTTCAGAGCCGAACTAGCCACTCCCCAAGGATGCTGGGCGTGGATAAGGTCAAGCCCATTTTTTTTGATAAATCGCTCCGCCGAGCGGATTGTCGGCAAGGGTACAGGATACTTGGCTTTGTAGCTGGTGGAAACGGAGGGAAAGCGGAAGATTCGGCTGTCTTGATCGTCATATCCCTTAAATCTAGGGGCAAAAACAAAAACTTCGTGCCCCAGTTTTTCTAAGCCCTTTCTGAAAGTAGAGATGGATACCACCACCCCATTAACGAGGGGTGTAAAATTATTAGTAAAAATTCCTATTTTCATTGGCTGCCGGTAACTCTGCTAATAAAATCTCCCATTACTCGGTTGGCTTCACCGGAATGCGTGTCAGTTGTAAAAGAGTGATATGACTTTTGGACAAGATAGACCTGTTTGTCCTTTGAGCCAACTCTCCATTTAATATACGAGGCACTGAATGGATGGGCAACATTATCACCCAACGAATGCATAATTAAGATCGGCGCCGTAACTTTATCTAGGATCTTTTTGACCGCCAATCTGGAGTGGATAGCTTCATAGGCGCTCTTGGGAGGATATTGCAGATAATGGACCTTGCGGTTCGTAATATATGCATCTCTTTTTCTGTATCTTTTGCTATGTAGGCTGCGCTGGTTCCGAAAAAGCCAGGCCCAAATTAAACCGGGAAAATGAAATCTGAAAAATATTGGTGCTCCCATCGGGATAACTCCCGCAACTGATTTTTCTGATGCGAGCACCAAAGCTAAATTAGCGCCCATAGACATTCCACCTACTATGATTCGCTTTGCTCTTCGTGCTAGGAAATCGTAGGCTAGGCGAGCATCCGCCAGCCATTCCCGCCAACCGACATCTAACATATCGTTTGGCTCAGTGCCATGTCCTCTGTGTAGAGGTATATAAACCGTATAGCCGAGACCGTGCAGATATTTGGCGGTTGATTCCGTGAAAGAGGGATTAAATTCTTGAGGAGAGGAAGACCAGCCGTGATAAAGCAGTACTCCGATATCTTTCGTGCCCTGCAAAAAAATGGGCTCTGCGCCCTCCATTAATTTTTTACTTGTCCACGCTTTAGGCTGCATTCTCTTCAATCTCTTGATCTTTGTACGCGAGACGCCAACCCATAATATAACTGATATCTTGCCTTGATTCGATTATTATTTTATCGCCATTTTCTATTACACTTTCCGAATGTGGCCCGCCAGAAATAATTCCTTGAGGAGGAACGTTGGCATCCTTTATAAACCACTCTATTGCTCCCGTCCTACTATGCAATATCCCGACCCGGAGCTTCGCATATCCTAATCTTGTTCTGCGATTGGTCTTTGGATTTATATAATCCAAGTGCTCGGTATCTCCTACTGCAATTTCTATTTGAACGAGCTGCCTAGACGGCTCGAGATCAATGGTTAGTCTCGAACCATTTACTTGAACGCCAACATCGGGACTGGGCTCAGGCTCATACGGCGACGAATTGTCGTGACCTAGGACCATCGCCCCCTTATAGACTCCCTCTGTGTGTGACCCTCCTCCATATCTAGGGAGGAGCGACTCGCGATCGTTGCCTTCGAGATCAACGAATTTTGTACCATCACAGTAGATCTGTTCTACATAAGATACATTTTGCAGGTCGGGAAAAAAAGTGACCTCTAATCCGTGTATTTGTGCGACACTGAATTCTGAACCTTCTCCTACATTAGTTATCCTGATAAGATTGGGTTCAACCTTACCAACGGTAGCGATCCAATCGTGTAATACTTCATTTTCCGGGTCTCCGGCTGGACGAAGCTCTGCAAACTTATCTGCACTATAACCTTTCGGGTCCTTCCAGAATATCCACCCACCGTTTTCTGGATCATATATCTCCACTCTGCTGTACGCTCCATGAGGGTCATATCTGTCTGGCCCAATATCCCGAGCATATTTAGCTGCCTTCCTGTGGCGCAAGACAACATCTCTAACCGTACGCCCTCTATACTCGTCGGGTACTACAAAAACAATGCTCTGCCCTGCTCCTAGTTCCAGTCCTTCCGATTCCGGCAGATTATAGCGGATGGTGGTGTAAGAAACTCGTTCTGGATTATCAAGAACGATCTCTAGAGACCCTTCTTTCTCTGGGGGGGTTTCGTTAGGCAGTTCGTGTTCCTGAGGATCTTTGAACATATAATCGATCTACCAGGCCTGTTCCCTCGTTTTCTCGAACATATCGAAAAGATCCGCCAAGGAACCGACGGTCTCCGGCGGAGAAATAAGGTGTTTCCTTACCTTGTCCTCATATATCTCCATAGTCATGGGTACAAAGGTATAAATACCCCCATCTTGTCTTTTAAAGGAAAAGCCCCCCGGACTATCATCAACAATTTTTTCTAACTCCATGATCCTTTCTTTGACGGTATCGAACCACCTTACGAGATTACTGCTTACGATCACATTCATTCCAACGAGAACTGTGCTGTCTGATGGACAAGAGACGTAATAAACGCGCTCGGACAAACGTCTATCCGGGCTGAGTATACGATTGTTATTTGAGTTTTGTTGTATTTTATCCATTAGTCGATGATAGAATTATTTAGGTCTGATGGCCACTCTTTTGGCGGGACTCCCTCATAAAGATCGAAGCATTCCAGATCAACCCAATAATCTCCAGGCGAGACACAAATATCGGTATCACCGACGTCGGTTATTTTTCCAATCCAACCGGGCCCGGTTATGCCATATTTACTACTTTTCTTGTTGCCTATGACATAAACATCCTCGCCCCACTCAAGAGCTGCTGCGATCTTTTCCCTAATTGCTTTGGTCTTTTCGAATTCTTCCTCTCTCCGCTTCTTAGCCTCTAACGACCGGGGAGACGATTGACCTTCGCTGATATCAATAAGATCTCCTCTGGTTCCGGCCACCGCAAAAAACTCTTCTAGGGGTTTGCCATTAATCTCTTCGACGCCTTTGGCCCTGAACAACCTAATCGCAGCTTCTCTGTCCGACTCACTAATAAAGACAATGGCTAAAAAGTCCTCGCTAGAAATACCCGTTCTAAACATCTGTTCATTGCCCGATGAAAAACCGCGTTCAACCTCGTCCCTTAAGAGCGCGCTAGGCGATGGTCTTTGTTCAAATTCGGGTGAAGCGACGGTACCAAATTGGTCATGTCTATAGGTATACCAATCTGTTCTATCAAGAATACGTGGGCGAAAAACAATAGTACATGCACCAGGATAATTAGAGAGGTTACTATCCCCTTCGGGTAGTAGTTTCAGGCCCTCATCAGTCACGATTCTTGTAAAAACGCAGTCTGCACCCCCGGTCATGAAATCAGTATCAGAAGACAGTCCGTTCGCGTGGAAGCCCCTTCTGTACCTCTCGTGACTAGAGAGCAGCCCGCCAGCTTTAAAAATCGCTAGAAGGATAGCCAAGCTGTCGCTTCCCGTTATCTCATGATATATACAGAGCGGTGAGATTTCCCTGTATTCTCTATGCTTGCCGGGCTCAACAATGGTGTGATATCCGGGGAAAACTTCTTGCCTTTCCAATCTCTCTAGGATTTTGTCATCTACGTTTTCTATTTTGTGGTGCCACAGATATCGAGCTCTTTTATAGGCTCTTTCGGCCTCTCTATCGGGCGGAGTCAGCCCTCCCTCTACTCCTAGTATCTCCCTAAAAACTTTATCCACCATCCTCCCCAATTCTTTTTCTGATGCCTGATCCTCTCGGCTCGTAGGGATTTCTATTTGTACAAGACCTATCGCTGAACGTACTATCTCTCCACCTCGAATACCACTGGAAAAGAGTACTCTCACGCCTTGCTGTGTACATTCCACGGCTTCACTAAGATAAAACCTCTCCGACGGCAAGTCGCGTTCGTCTTTTTCTTCTTTTGGTTTTTTTGTATATGCAATAGTTGCCTCTTCGCCAGCACATTCAGGATTAACCAAAAGTCTTTCTCTAGCGACCTCAAACCATTTGCTAGTTAGTTTAAGACTGATAATTATTACGCCCGTGTCTCTAGCGTCGACTACATCGATTTGTTGGTTCTCGATCTTGTCTGTATCTGCCAGCACACCCACCCTTGGTCTTAATTCCGTTTCTAAAAATTGTCGCGCCTGCCTCTCCAACTCTGCTATAGCGATTGGAATCCTTTCTTCCGAACGCTGAGGGGCGGATTTCTCTAATTCAAAATGATCTATAAGATACTGTCTTCTCCCCAGCATCGCTTTCCTTAATGGATTAGCTTCGTCTCCCATTAATCCCGATTCCTCGATTATTCTATCGATATCCTGCGGAGTCAGTTTTTCTACCAGATATTGTGCTTGTCTACGTATGTCTGCCTCTGTAAGAGAATCCCCAAAGACCCTACCGGCTGTATATTCCGGTGAACGCATGCTTTCCAGCTCCGGGATGCTATCCGGGGCATAATCTTTTACGCTCCCCATCGCTCGGTAAGTGAGCGATCCTCCATTGTCCACTCTATATAATCTGCCATCCTCGCCCGCTACTATATTGTCATTAACCAATCCAATAACATCCCAATTGGCCAAATAGGCGTCTGCAATAAAACCTTCCGCAACGTCAGTGCTCTTTTTCTGCTGTTCTTCGGTGGTAGGTTTTGCCCCTTTTATCTCTGGAGATACAATTGCCAACCGACCGTCTATTTCTATAAGTCTTGATGAAATCGCGCTTATATCAAGCTGGTGATAAACGGCGTTGGCAATATATTCGGCTCGTGCCTGACCAGGACTCTGATAAAATTTGACATAATAGCGCCCGCCCGTCTCTGGGTCTTCATACCAACCGCCCTCATTACTCCCGAGCTGTCCACTGACCTTCTCTAAAACCAAGCTCGCTAGTTCCTCTATCTTTTCCTGCTCCTCCTCTGTGCCCTCTCCTTTTTTTTCAACGCTTTTCTGTATTTCTTTGAGACTTTCTCCTTTTTCCGTACCGGAAGATAAGTCTGCTAGAAATTGCAGCTTCTCAATGGCGTTGTGTATCAACCCTTTAAGCGATCCTATCTTTCCCTCGATCTTCTCGAAGGAGAAGTCGGCGACATCTTCGGGCCCGTCATGCTCTTCTTCTAATTCAAAAATCTCTTTACTTTCCGTCATTAATGCCAGTTCTGCCTACAGTAGGGTCGGCGGCCTTTAGAACCTCTATTCGCTTATCGATAAGAGAGCGAAGATTTTCTAACGATCCGATCGGATTATAGCTAGACCGACTTATCAGGCGCAGATTTTTGGACCCTAAACTTATATTTTTATCCATTTTTTGCCATAGATACCAGTAAACATGTGGGCGGGGAGGGACTTCCTTCGACAAGCTCGGGACGAGGCGTCCCTATTGTACAGAATTTTTTTTCACCGCGCTTGCACTGAGCGAACGCCGTGAGTCGAAGTGTGGGCGGGGAGGGACTCGAACCCTCAAGCCTTGTGGCACTTGATCTTAAGTCAAGCGTGTTTGCCGATTTCACCACCCGCCCAGTCGGCTCTTAACTTTAAGCCCGAGGCCTGGGGGGGAATCGAACCCCCGTATAAGGGTTTTGCAGACCCTCGCCTTACCTCTTGGCTACCAGGCCGAACGAGAAAGAAATAATAGTATTAGCGTACGATTATTTCTTTCGAATGATGGTCTGGTAAGCGCAGCGCCACCAGGCCCTCATACCAATTGAGTTTAGGCGATGCGCAGGGCGTCTTCAAGTTTCTTCTTGAACTGGATGAGAGATCTTAACGGATAATCTTAAGCAGGTCGCCCACCTGTATCGGAATAGCTGTCTCCACCACCAAGCCGCATTCCTGGTCGGTACTCACTTCGTTTACACTCTCTTTACCACACTCAAGGCTTTTAATCCGACCCTTGCCCATTAACTCCTTTTCTCTTTCTATCTCCAGGGCGGTGCTAGTCTTGAGAATCCCCTTGATGACTTTCCCTCCTACTGTCTGCCTGCTTGGGGTGGCGCTAAAAACAGCCAGCACCTTGAGCTCTCCGCCCGCAAACCCTTGTTTCTCGTCAGCCTTCGATTTTTTAATAAGGTCTAGAAGTTCGTAGATGATCTTTGAAGTAAATATTTTAATACCATGTACTTCGGCTAAATGAATCGCTGATTTCTCGGCCCTTACCATGAAACCGATTATTATTGCCCCGGTTGATTTCGCGAATTGCGCATCACTATCAACGATGTCTCCAACCGATGCGTCTACTATTTCAACTTCTTTCTCGAATACCTTTCTAAGGGCTTCCAGAGAACCGTTGGTATCCGCCCTAAGAATAGCCTTTGGACTTTCGGAACCCTCCACGCTCACGACTTCATCAATGGCTGCCGCGGGCTGAACGGATTCTATGCTCAGTTCTCTGTTCCCTGATACGAACTCTTCGCCGCCCTTCGGCATACCGTTTAAACCAACGATTAGGGCGGGCGATGATGAGTGGAGCTCTTTAGTCGGCTTACCTAAAAAATTCTCCATTATCTTCACCTTACCCGAGACGCTGGGAGTCTTAATATCATCTCCCTGTCTAAGGACGCCCTCCTTAATAATGAGGTGGGCCACCATACCGCGCCGAGGATCCATACGGGACTCGATCACAAAACCGGCAGCGCTCATGCTCGGATCGTATCTTAGTTCCGCTACTTCACCCATCAAAAGAAGCAAGTCTAGCAATTCGCTGGTGCCAACTCCTGTCTTGGAAGAAATGGCCTGCCAACTAATATCGCCCCCCAATCCCTCTAGCATAATCCCTTTATTCATAAGGTCATTTTTGACTTTTTCGATATTGGCGTTTTCCTTATCGATTTTTGTGATGGCCACCACGAAGGGCGTATTGGTTGTTTTCAAAGTTTCTAATGCCTCTTCTGTTTGCGGTTTAACGCCTTCGTCGGCTGAAACGATCAGAATGGCGATATCCGCAGCCGAAGCCCCGTGTGCCCTCATCCTAGAAAAAGCCTCATGGCCAGGAGTATCTATAAAGGTTATCTTTTTACCCTTATGCTCGGCTTCGTAAGCACCGATGGATTGGGTAATTCCACCGGCTTCTCCCTCAACCACGTTGGTCTTGCGTACATAATCCAAAAAGGCGGTCTTACCATGATCAACGTGACCAACAACCGCAACGATAGGCGGTCTGGGCTTAAAATTGTCATTCACGGGAGTCATACGTTCATCAAAATTACACCTTTAAAGTGCTTAATACAAGGGATTTTGAGGCAGATGATTGAAAAGGAACTCCGTTCATATACAATCCAAACTAGGCACCATTGGGAATGGATGTAGATGCAAGGGTGAGGTACCCAAGTGGTTGAAGGGGACGGTTTGCTAAACCGTTAGGTCGGTTTGTGCCGGCGCGAGGGTTCGAATCCCTCCCTCACCGCACTTCGGCGCGCTTCGCTTGCTCAGTACAAGCATAGCGTGATCGAAGGCGGCGTTCGGACAAAATGAAAATAGAATTTTCATTTTGGTCCTCACTTGCCCTCGTAGTTCAACGGATAGAACGCGAGATTGCGGATCTCGTAATAGGGGTTCGATTCCTCTCGGGGGCACCCTGGACTAGAATTGCTTTGCAATACAGTTCAGGGTAGTCCTGAATCGTGCTTTGCTCTAGTTCAGGACACCCCGTCTTCTTCTCGCTCGCGAGAGTGGCGCCATTGCTTGCTCCCGCGGCATTCGACGAGCATACAGACACAAGCACCTTTATCCCCGTCTCATTTGCGGGAGTAGCACAGTGGTAGTGCATCAGCCTTCCAAGCTGAGAACGCGGGTTCGATTCCCGTCTCCCGCTCTGCCAGCTTCAATCAATAATCAAAATTTGCTAACCTAAGAATTAACTGATGAAACCGCAAGTGGGCATAACTTTGATAGTTCTAATTCTTTTCGGCGTGTTTGTTATTTATTCCAATCTCCCCGACCAGACCGCATTGCAGCAAAATATTGATGCGGAAGAGGGCTCCCCGATCGATGAGAGTGTGGTTCTGGGAGAACAGACAGCCAACCTGGCTCCAGAACGGCCGCAAAGCACCAATGAACTGGCGGGTGTTGAGGTCGGATCGACAGGAGGGCTGGATGAAGAGCTGCGGGGCATTATCGACGGTTTTGGCACTATCACCGAAGAGCTCGAGCTCCTTGAAGAAAGGCCTCCGGGAACGAGTTCCGCATCTTTTTAAGGCCGGTAACTAATAGGGAGGATGTTCCGTTTTAAATGCTAGAGGGCGAAAGAAACCTCGTAAGACTAGCCCAAGGGGGCGACCCTGAGGCTTTTGGTGTACTTTACGAGCATTATCTCCCCCAAATTTACAGGTTCATATTGATTAAGGTCAGCCATAAAGAACAGGCTGAGGATCTAACTCACCTTACTTTTCTGAAGGCCTGGGAGAACGTCAGGGGCTACAAGCACAAGGGACATCCCTTTAGTAGCTGGCTTTATAGGATAGCTCGCAATGCTGTGATAGACCATTATCGGCGAGGGGTGATCCAAGTCAGCATAGAAGATGTGTCAGCTGAAGCTTTGGGGGTAGACGATTCCTTAGCCGAAGGGGCAGACGCAAAGATCTTGTGGGAAGATCTTTTGGGAGCGATAAAAACGCTTAAAGACATCGAACAAGATATTCTCATTATGCGCTTTGTCGAGGGCTTACCGCACCAAGAGATCGCTGCGGCGGTAGATAAGACGGAGGGGGCAGTAAAAGTTATACAACACCGGGCTCTCAAGAAATTAAAGGAGGTACTGAAATGAAAGAAACACAAATTTTACAGCAATTAGGTCATCTGAAGGGCATCCAGCCAAGCCCCGATTTTGCTAATAGTTCTAAACTGCAGATACTTTATCAAACTCATCAGAAGCCAAGCGGTGTCTTTATGCTAGCCCAAAGCTTAAGCGCCTCTCTCTCAATTGGGTTGGTAATAATTTTCTTTGTTTTTATAGCAGTCCTTGGGGCTTCCAATTTGAGGAGCCCTCTCTCGCCCACTTTTGAGGGGGTGAACGGGAGTCTGACTGCTGAAGCCGATAGCGTAAACACAACCATAGATATACACCTTGAAGAAATGCAGTATGTAACGGATATCGCCGCCCAGACTTTAGCGAAGAGCGAACAGATCGACAAGGAGAGCTCCCTAGACGAAGAAGTCGACTCCATGCTGAATGAAGCAATTAATCTGTAATGCGCCCAAGTAGTTTTCAATTTCTATTTTTAGCAGCTCTGTATATCTGGTTGGGAACACCGACAGCCGTGCTAGCTGATACCGATGCTGATTTCGGAGAGCTAGCGGTCACCGGAGATATGTCCACCCAGGAAAAACTGACAAAAAAAATAGAGCTAACGAGAGATGCCCTAACCATTGCTATCGAGAAGACTGAAGTTATGCAGTTCAGCCTCGAGAGTCTTAGATTTGAAGACGGAAACACGGAGGCACAGATCCGGAACCAGTATTTGGACGAGGTTGCTGGCTATCTTGCCTTTTACCAGGAGCGCAAAGCACTGCTGAGCACGGTGGGTTCGCTAGAAGAAATAGATGCCTTAATCCAGACTATAATTGAATACCGGGAGACGGTTTATGCACCGAGTGCGAAAAACGTACTTGAATTTATTTTGGTTTTTTCTTACGGTCCGGAAATTCTAAATACTGCCAGCGAGCGGTATGACAGTATCGTTGCTGATGTAGAAAGACTAGAAGGGCTGAAATTGATCGAGAGCGGACAGTTCGCGGAAGCCCTTGGCCAGTGCAGAATAACTTTGGATGAGGCTGGGGCACTGCAGACTCAGGCAAAAGAATTAATTTCAGCAGCCTATCTGACTAAAGAAGAGGCAGCCTCAATGACTCCCGCACTTGGAGACGGGTTTATCGAGACTGAAGACGCGGCTATCAGTGAATTAGAGGCTGAGGAGACAACAGAATCGCTTTCTGAGGCGGTCGTCTTGAACGCCAGAGATTTAGTCGAGGGGAGCCTCAACAAGATCAAGGGGCTTTACGGTGTTTTTATTGAAACCGGCCAAGAGATAAAGGAGACCTTGGGAATCTAGCAAGCGGGACAATCCCAAGCAAGAAAAAAGCCCGAGACTACCTCGGGCTTTTTTCTAAAATGAGTACCTGAACCTCCTAGGCAACGGCGTCTTTAAGGCCTTTACCAGCGGAAAACTTTGGTACGGTTTTCGCGCCAATCTGAATTTTGGCTCCTGTTCTCGGATTGATACCAACTCGTGCAGACCTTTTGCTCACTTTGAATGTGCCGAAGCCCGCAATCGCTACTTCCTCACCACGGCTCAGAGCCTTGGCGATAGTGTCGAAGACGGCATCCACCGCTGCTTCTGCCTCTTTTTTGGTGGCAAGTCCAGCAACAGTCAATACTCCATCTACTAATTCAGCTTTTTTCATTATTGATTTAGGTTATTCCGACCTTTCTTTTGGTTTCCTAATCACGGTCATTATACCAAAAACCGCTTAAACACTAAAGAAAATAACATTTAAAGCTTGCGGGGGCAAGGATAACCGATTATTTAGCATATTCTACTGCCCGCGTTTCCCTGATTACATTTACTTTGATCTCACCAGGATAGTTGAGTTCGGACCGAATCTTGCCTGCGATATCACGCGCCAACTGAAGTGCCCCAAAATCATCTATCTTCTCTGGGATGACAAAAACCCGTAGTTCCCTGCCGGCGGAAACAGCATAAGATTGACCCACCCCCGGGAACTCATTAGCAATACGCTCTAGGTCGTCCAAGCGCTTAATGTAGTGTTCTAGTGTTCCCCTGCGAGCTCCAGGGCGTGCTGCCGAAAGCACATCTGCCGCGGTCACTATGAAAGCCTCGGGGCTTGATTGGGGGTAATCTTCGTGATGAGACTCCATAGCGGTAATAACCTCATCCGCTACACCATATTTCTTGAGTATCTTTCTTCCAAGCTCAACATGAGTGCCTTCTACTTCGTGGTCAATAGCCTTACCAATATCGTGTAGAAGCGCGCCCTTCTTGGCTACATCGACGTTGGCATTCAACTCCGAGGCCATCATGCCCGCTAAATGAGCCATCTCGATCGAATGAGTCAGCACATTCTGACCAAAACTAGTGCGGAAGTTCAGTCGTCCGAGCAGGTGAATAATCTCTTTGGGCAGATCAAAAATCCCTACTTCGTAAGCGGCTTCTTCACCTATCTCGAACATCCGTTTCTCTAACTCAGCTTTAGCTTCTTCTACTTTCTCTTCTATCTTAGCGGGCTGAATACGCCCGTCTTTGATCAGTTTAGCTAGGGCTATCCTGGCCACCTCTCTACGTAGAGGGTCGAACGAAGAGAGAATGATCGTATCTGGGGCTTCATCCACTATCAACTCCACGCCCGTTAGTCTTTCGATAGCACGTATGTTCCTGCCCTCACGACCGATGATCTTGCCCTTTAAGTCCTCGGATGGAAGAGTAAAGGTAGACGTAGTTAGGTCGGATACGCTTGATCGAGCATAGCGCTGGACAGCGGTCGTAATAATGTCGATTCCCTTCTTCTCTATCTCATCCTGACGATCTTGGATCAGTCTGCGCATCATTTCAGCAAGATCATCGCGGTGCTGTTCCTTGATCTCATCAATGAGTTTTTGTTTGGCTTCCTCGGGGCTTAGTTTAGCCACCTTGGACAGCTCTGTCTGGATGCGTCCGCGCATCTCCTCGGTCTCTGCCTTTTCTTCTTCATATTTCTTGAGGTTTCCCTCGAATTCTTTGATTTTTAATGAGAATTCCTTCTCCCGAGCGGACAGATCTTCTTCCTTCTCGAGTACCCTTGTTTCAAGACGATTAAGAGCGGTCTTCCTCTCTTTCTCCTCCTCCCGGGCATCGTCTAAGAGGGCAACTGCTTTGCTTTTAGCTTCTAAAACTATCTCTTGGGCTTTAGTTTCTGCCTTCTGAGCCTGTTCCTTGAGTTTTACCTCCAAGGAATTTTTCCCGTGGATTGCCGCTCTTTGCCTGACAAAGTAACCCAATGCTCCTCCCAACAGAAGTGCCAGGGCCACATAAAGTGGTTGATTCATTTTTATTAATTACGATAGATTGGTTCATGACTGTTCTGTCGAATACTAACCCTGCTCGCTCTCGATTGTCAAAAATCTATTGGAAGCCCCAAACAGGCATTAGAAGAATTAAGCCAATGAGGATCGTAAACAGACCCAGATCTCGAATAATCAGTTGTCTGTTAAGAGTACCCCTAAAATGATTAATCAGAGCATCGTGTAGAACGAAAGTTATTAGAACTAGAAAAGAGGCTCCCACTAGAAAACTTGTCGGAAAAAAGGAGATTATCCAAGCCGCTTCGATTAGCAGCATGCTCTCGGCGGTTGCTATTAAGTTGATTAATTCCAGGCTTTCTTTGATCGAGAAAAGATAAAACTCTCTGATCAGAAAGAAGAGAACTATAAAAAGTACGATTTGAGATATTGATCCTAAAAAGAACAGGCTGGCCACCCCAACGATCAGCATTAAGTGCAGAAGATAGTAGGCCCCCTGCCGCCTGACTAAGAGTAAGTTCTTGACCCCCAGTAAAGTGAAGGCTAAGACACTGAGGATCAGATCCAGATAAAAGCCGAGCAGGCCATCCAGATTGGGTGCCTGTAGAACAACTCCTAGCCAGACAGCTGAAGATATAGCGAATTTAGTAGAGTTAGTCTGGGGGTGAAAATATAAATACAGAAAAATTAGAACGAAAACGAACGCCCGCCATAAACTTAAGTCCCAATATCTCAACCAGAAGACAGCCAAGGCAAGAAAGCCCGCCTTAAGCGTTAATGGTAATGCCGGATTCTTTAAGGCTAACTTTAACTTTTCCGCCATTTTTAATACCCCCTCCGATTATCTTATCAGCCAGTTTATCTAATATCATTTTTTGAATGACCCGCTTGACCGGCCGGGCACCGTATTCAGGATCAAAACCGTGGTCAATGATATACTTCCTAGCTGCCGCATCCACAGTCAGCCGGATGCCGCGATCTTTCAATCTTTCGACCAATTCTTTAATCTGGATATCAACTATCTGAGAAACGGCCTTCTTGTTCAGAGAATTAAAAATAATAACGTCGTCTATTCGATTGAGAAACTCTGGCTTGAACTGCTCCCTAAGGGCGCTCTTTAGAGAGTCCCTGTATTCCTCCTCTTTCTTTTTGCTTTCAGACCCACTCGTTAAGAACCCGACACGGGACATCTCTCTAGAGATATGACTTCCAACATTAGAAGTCATAATAATGATCGTGTTTTTGAAATTCACTGTTCTGCCTTTGCCATCTTTCATGCGCCCTGCGTCCAAAACCTGAAGAAGAATGTTGAAAACCTCCGGATGCGCTTTTTCTATCTCGTCGAAGAGTATCAGGCTGTATGGCCGATGCCGCACTATCTCTGTTAACTGTCCTCCCTCTTCAAAACCGACATAACCGGGAGGGGAACCGATTAGTTTGGCTGTATCGTGGCGCTCCATATATTCAGACATATCGATTCTAACCAAAGCTTTGTCATCATTGAACATAAAGTCTGATAAGGCTTTGGCCAATTCTGTTTTGCCCACGCCAGTCGGACCCAGGAACATAAAAGAGCCCATTGGTCGGTCTAGGGGCGCTAAACCAGCCCGAGCGCGCCTAAGAGCATGGGCCACTGATTCAATAGCCTCGTCTTGCCCCACCACCCTGTCTTTCAAGACATCCTCTATACGCCGCAGCTTATCGGCCTCGGATTCCAAAATGTTCCTGAGGGGTATACCTG
>JAQULQ010000004.1:18251-36561 GCA_028718505.1 Candidatus Colwelliibacteriota bacterium
GCGTGATATCACCTCAGCGATGTCATCCTGATCCACTCCTTCTTTCAGGAACCTTTCTTGGCCCTGTTTCTGAGTCGATGAAAAATATTTCTTTTCGAAGGACTGGTATTCTCTTTCGGCTTTCGGCAGCTCACCGTATGTTATCTCGGCTACCTTAGCCAGGTCTCCGTCTCTTTCTGCTATCTCCCGTTCCCGCTTAAGGAGATCACATCTTTCTCTTAGGTTGTTCAGTTTTTCAAAGGTCATCTTTTCAGCCTCCCAACTACCCGAGAGCTTCTCTTCTTCTGTTTTTAAGTTCTTGAGCTCGCCCTCGATCTCACGCAGCCGTTTAGCGTTTTTGGGGGAGATTTTCTCATTGTTCAAAGCAGCTTTTTCTATCTCCAGAGAAGTTATCTTTTTCCTTATCTTATCGATACTCGCCGGAAGACTTTCGGTCTCAAGTTTACGGGAGGCAGCAGCCTCATCTATCACATCCACCGCCTTGTCGGGGAGAAAACGGTCGCTGATATAGCGTGCCGAAAGGCTCACGGCCGCTGTCAAAGCATCGTCGCTAATTCTTAAGCCATGATGGATCTCATATTTCTCCTTAAGTCCCCTAAGAATGGTGATGCTGTCTTCGATACTTGGCTCTTCAACGTAAACCGGCTGGAGACGCCTCTCGAGAGCGGCATCTTTTTCTATATAGCGCTGATACTCTTTGGTGGTAGTAGCCCCGATAGCATGGAGATCGCCCCTAGCAAGAGCCGGCTTCAGAAGATTTGAGGCATCAATCGCCCCCTCGGCTGCCCCAGCGCCTACGATCATATGGATCTCGTCTATAAAAAGAACTACTTCTCCTTTGGAGTTCTGGATTTCTTTTATAAATGCCTTTAATCTATCCTCAAACTCTCCTCTGAATTTAGTGCCAGCTATCAGAGAACCGAGGTCGAGCGAGATTATCTGCTTACCTTTGAGGGTTTCTGGTACATCGCCCGCTATTATTTTTTGGGCAAGTCCTTCGACAATAGCGGTTTTGCCGACACCCGGTTCGCCGATCAGAACAGGGTTGTTCTTGGTACGCCGAGAAAGGATCTGAATAACTCGTCTTAGCTCTTCCTCTCGTCCTACAACTGGATCTAGTTTGCCGTCCGCTGCTCGAGCCGTCAGGTCAATAGCGTATTTCTCTAGAACCTGGAAGGTGGCTTCCGGGCTTTCACTCGTGATCTTGGTATCACCCCTTAATTTAGCCATGGCCTTTAGGGTACCCTCTCTCTCAAGGCCTATTTTCTCAAGAAAATCTTTGGCCGTTGATTCTACTTCCAATATCCCTAGCAGTAAGTGCTCGCATGATATAAATTCATCTTTATTGGCCATCGCTGTTTTAGCAGCACGGTCGATAACCCTAAGAACTTCTCTCGAGAGATATATCTGACCGATAGAAGCGGTAGAGAATATTTTCGGCATTTTTTTTAACTCCTCTTCTATCTCAATGTTGAGATTATTGATGTCGATGCCGTTCTCAGCTAAAATCGGCCTCACTAAAGATTCTGGGTCTGCCATTAGGGCCGAGAGTAAGTGGATAGCCCTAAACTCGCCGTGATTATGTGACCCGGCCAAGTCCTGGGCTTTCTGAAGAGCTTCTTGAGCTTTGGTCGTAAAACGATTTGAAGAATTCATTCCGGTAGATAGGGTAAACCAACCAGTTCGGGGGGTCAATGGAGGCGGGTACCCCTTGCTTAGATTATATCAACGGCTGGGATGTATAAACACACGCTAACCCCAAGATCACACGTGCCTATCAGCTACACAAGAGGCTGCATAGCTCTGGGGCTTGGTTCTAGCCTCAAAGTTATTAGCCCTGATTATGCCTACGAGCTCTTGGATCATTTGCCGTGTATCACCTTTTTCGCCTGCGTCCACATGTATCTCCAGGTCAAATGCAGTATTTCCGATATCTCTTAATTGCTCGATAACAAGCTTTGCCAGATCGAGCGAAACCAACACTTCTTTTAGAATACGGTCGCGCAGGGTATAAAAATTACCGAAGCTAGCGCGGCGCCAGAAATATCTGCCGCCATTCCCTATTCTATGCACTACTACTGCTGTTACAAAATCAGCGCTCTTGTCAGCATAAAGCAGTGAGTCCGTACCGATGGTCACCTTATAAGAACGGGCGCTATCTGCATTCATAAAGGCAGTTATCTCCTCGGCGATGGCTCTTGGATCAAGGTGATTACCTCTCGAGTCTTTAAAAAGGATTTCTGTCGGTTCTCTCATCATCAAACGCTAAACCCCCATTACCTTTTTAATCTCTATTAGTTTCTCGTCAAGCATTTTCCTATTCTTAGCGACTATATTAAGGCGGACGACCGGCTCCGTATTAGAAACTCTGACATTGAGGGCGAGATCGGGGCCTATAATCGTTATGCCGTCCGTTCTCTCTATTTTAAAACCAGGAATACCTTGATAGTGAGCCTCCAGTCTTCTAAGGACGCCCTCTCCATCATTGACCTCGAAGCTCATCTCCGGTAGGCGCTCTAAGCTGCCGAGACCGGCTAACACCTCATCTATACTTTGTCCATTTTTCTTGAGGGCCGAGACTGCATTAATCATGTGCACGGTCGCCAGGACAGCAGAGTCCTGATAGAAAAAATCTCTGAAGAAAAAGTGGCCGCTGCGCTCTACGCCCAATTGAGCATTTTCTTTTTTGAGCGCTTTGTATATATATGACCTGCCCGCAGCTGCTTCAATTATTTCCGGATCAGGAGAAATAAATTCTGAAAGGGCCCGCACATCCACTATGTAGGGAGGCTGGAACCGATTTCTGATCAGAAAGAAAGCGTCGAATGGATCTATGGCTTTTCCCTTATTACTTATGAAAATTACCCTGTCTCCATCACCATCATAAATAGCTCCCAAATCGGCGTCTTCCTCTAAAACTTTTCTGCTCACCTCATCTGCCGCACCCGCAACTAGAGGATTCGGACCATGGGCGGGGAACTCTCCCGAGACCTCTTTGTTCAAAATAATCGCTTCGATGCCCGCCCTGTCCTTAAACAACTTTTCTAAAACCAAACCGGCCGGCCCGTTCGAGACATCCAACACGATTTTAACGGGTGCTTTTGCCTTCAGAAAGGTTTCTAGAAAATCAGCGTATTTTCCGATGTAATTCATTTGAGCAGTGCATATATATCCTCTCCGCCAAAATCGCAGGCTCCCCTGCCAACAACCTTAATGCCATTATGATCCTTCGGATTATGCGAGGCGGTTATCATCATGCCTCCACTTGCACCCGATTCGTTCACTATAAAGAAAAAGCAGGGGGTAGTAAGGATACCGGCTTCTATAACTTCTATACCAGGGGACTGATTGAGTATTCTGACAGCTTCCGCATAGAGGGCTGGCGAGCTGTACCTGCCATCCCTGCCCACAACCACCCTCCCTTTTTTAAAAAACTTTTCGGCCAGCACTCGAGCAACCTCACCCACGAATTCTTCGCTGACCTCCTGCGGGTATACTCCGCGTATGTCGTATTTTCTGAAAATACTCTTCTTATTAGATAGGTCCAAAGCCATATACACAGGCATTTTAGCACAATTGAATCTTTTCTAAGACTTGCGCTTAGTGTTAAACTAATGAAGTCAAAATGGCTAAGAGAACAAGGAAGAAAAACGAGACTGAAAAAGAAGAGGCAAAACGCGGTCTTCATCCCGATACGAAAGCCAGCATTCTGGCTGTTGTTTTCTTGGGCTTGGCGCTTATTTTGACTCTTTCCGGGTTCGGGTGGGCCGGCCCGGTGGGGGTTTTTTTATATGAAAACTTAGGTAAGTTGCTAGGGTGGGGCTATATACTTGTACCCACTGTTTTTATTCTTGTCGGCATCAATGCCCTTACCAAAAACAGGGATTTTTTGGCCACACCGACTATCATCGGTGCTGTTTTGTTCGTAGCTTCCGGTCTTGGGGTTCTCGATCTCGTACAGAATGGCGCAGGCGGATTAGTCGGTCAGGGTTTAGGCAGTCTCGAAAAGCTTTTCGGGAGAGGCGCATCTATAGTGATCAACCTAACGGTTCTAGTTGCATCCATCCTAGCCGTTCTCAATATTCCTCTGCACATTAAATTCCCCGAAAGAAAAGATAAAGAGGAAAAAGAGAAGGAGCCAAGAGTCATCATGCCAGAGGCGATCAGCAGTCACCCGGGGGAAGAGGAGGAGGAAGCAAAAGTTCCTAAGCAGGCAGATCTAAAAACGGAGGAAAAGCGCGATGGCTTCGGCCTCTTCAGCGAAAAAAGCTTGAGAGTGGCAACTAAGAATTATAAATTCCCGGCGCTTAAATTGTTAAAAACTAGTTCCGAAAAGCCGATGGTCGGAGACTTGCGGGCTAATGCCAACATTATTAAAAGAACTCTTGAAAGTTTCGGTATTCCTGTGGAGATGAGCGAGATTACGATTGGGCCGAAAGTCACTCGCTATACACTCAAGCCCGCAGAAGGCATCAAACTTTCCCGTATCGAAGCTCTTAATCAAGACCTTAGCCTGGCTTTGGCTGCCCACCCTATTAGAATCGAGGCTCCTATCCCAGGGCGGTCTCTTGTAGGGATAGAGGTACCCAATAAAGTAGCTAGTATTGTTAGACTTGGATCGTTGTTGGCTTATCCGGAGTTCAAGAACTCTAACAATCTCGGTTTTCCACTCGGAAGAGATGTCTCTGGTGAACCTATCTTTACCAGCATTGCTAAAATGCCCCACATGCTAGTCGCCGGCTCCACGGGCAGCGGAAAGTCTATTGCTATCCACTCACTTATTGTCTCTCTACTTTATAAAAACTCGCCGGCGACATTGCGTTTTATTATGATCGACCCCAAGAAGGTCGAGCTCTCAATATATGAAGGCATTCCGCATCTTCTCTCCCCGGTCATTACAGATGGTAAGAAGGCTATCGCCGCTCTCCGGTTCGCCATCCAGGAGATGGAAAGACGCTACGAGCTCCTCTTGGATGCCGGTAAAAGAGATGTCGTTGGCTATAACAAAGATCACCAGGAGGAGATTTTGCCGTTTATGGTCATAATCATCGATGAGCTTGCGGATCTAATGACGGCTTTTGGCCGTGAGGTGGAATCATCCATCGTGCGTCTAGCTCAAATGGCCAGAGCGACCGGCATTCATCTTGTGGTCTCTACTCAACGTCCATCGGTTGAAGTAATCACGGGATTGATTAAGGCTAATATCACTGCGCGCATCGCTCTGCAGGTAGCCAGTCAGGTAGATTCGCGCACTATTCTCGATATGGCCGGTGCGGAAAAACTTTTGGGCGGTGGAGACATGCTTTTTGTCTCTGCCGAATATTCTAAGCCCAAAAGGATCCAAGGAGGGTTCTTGGGAGAAGATGAGATCAATAAAGTAGTGGCTTTCATCAAAGATGAGAATCGGACGCTTACCGAGGACACGCTCGGAGAGGAGATGGAGGAAAGCCTGGAAAAGCCCCGCGTTGATGGATATGCCGACAGCGATGATGACGAACTATACGAAGAGGCATTAGAGGTGGTTGTACGGGCCAAGAAGGCGTCCGCCTCACTGCTCCAAAGACGTTTGCGGGTGGGATACGCTCGCGCCGCTAGATTACTCGATATTATGGAAATGAAGGGGGTGATCGGACCCGCTGACGGAGCTAAACCCAGAGAGATTTTGATCAGCACAGAAAGAGAAGAGGGCTACGGCTCCGCGTCGGAATCAAATGACTCTTTCGATGACAATGAATAGGCAGAACGATCTGGGCGAAGCTCTTAAGGATTTAATGAAGTCCAGAGGCATCGGTCCCCAAAGACTCGCCTCCATAACGGATGTACCCAAAAGATTTATCGACGCTATTCTACAGAGTGAATTGGAAAAGCTCCCGCCAAGACCATATATTAGGGGTTACCTCTTCAAAATATCCAACGCCTTAGGGGCGGATGGTGATGCTCTTTGGCAGGTCTACAGAGCTTCCGCGGAAACGTTTTCCTCTGGAGAAAAAGACAGGCTGCCGACTAACCGCTTCGCTATTAAAAGGATAAGCCCGAATACGATCATTCTTGCCATTGTCGGTTTACTGACAATAACTCTGATCGGGATGAATATTAACAGGATTATCGGCAAACCGATGCTTGATGTTAATGTTCCCGAGACAACAGATCAGCCCGTCTTGAATATAAGCGGGCACGTTAATCCGAACGACAAACTCACCCTGAACGGGGAATTGATTTATCCCGATGAGGAGGGTAACTTTACAGAGGACGTACAGATGATGGCAGGCCCCAATAATCTGGAATTTCGAGTCAAAAGATATCTGGGAATGGAAACAGTCTTAGTAAAGCAGGTGTTCTATCGGCCGGCACTAGAGCCGCCGACACAAGAAAATGCCGGTTAAAAAGGAGGGTAAGGGTGATGAGCCCAAAAAAACAGATCTAGAAGGATTGCTGGAGTCCCTACGGAGTAAATATGGGGATGAGGCCGTTATGACCCTCGGGGATGCGAGAAGGGTTAATGTAGAGGCTATCTCAACTGGCTCTATCTCTCTAAACCTTGCTCTGGGCGTTAATGGCCTGCCTAAGGGCAGAATTGTAGAGATCTTCGGTCCGGAAGCTTCCGGGAAAACCACCCTAGCTCTATCGACTGTAGCCCAAGCCCAAAAAAGGGGAGGGAAGGCAGCCTTTATAGATGCAGAGCACGCGCTTGACCCGGAATATGCAAAGAAAATCGGCGTTAAGATTAATGAGCTCTTGATCTCTCAGCCCAACAGCGGAGAAGAGGCTCTGAATATTCTTGAAAGCCTCATCCGATCAGAGATGATAGCCGTAGTTGTAGTAGACTCTGTGGCTGCTCTCACTCCGAAAGCTGAGATAGAGGGAGATATGGAGTCTAAGTTTATCGGATTACAGGCCCGCATGATGTCTCAGGCTCTCCGGAAGATTTCCGCCATTGCTTCCAAGACGGGTACTATTGTTATCTTTATTAATCAGCTAAGAGAGAAGATCGGGATAATGTTCGGCAACCCAGAAACTACACCCGGAGGAAGGGCACTTAAGTTCTACTCATCGGTTAGAATAGATATTCGCCGTAAAGCCCAGCTCAAACGAGGAGATGTCTCGATAGGCTCCAGAACGGTCGCCAAAGTAGTCAAAAATAAGGTTGCACCCCCATTCAGGGTCGCTGAATTTGACATAATGTACGGCGAGGGCATCTCGTATGAGGGGGATGTTTTGGGTCTGGCTACGGAATTAGGTGTAGTTAAAAAGTCCGGGGCGACTTATAGTTTTGAGGATCAGAAGCTGGGCGTCGGTGTAGAGAACGCCAGAGCTAAGTTAAAAGAGGATAAGGGTCTCTTGAAAAGTATTGAGAAGCAGGTCATTAAGGTTAGGGAGGAGAAAGATAAGATCTCCTAGATCCCTATTTAAGGCGTGCCTTTATATAAGTACGCACCGCTCCATATTCATTAATGCCTTCTTTAGGCAGAAGTACATAAGCATCTTCTCCGGTGGGGTTGGGGATTCTTGCGCTTTGCCAAAGCTCGGTATCGAAATCGAGTACGATACTGTTGAAGGTGATATCTCCCGTAGTCTGCAGGCCAGAGATCGTTTCTCCCAGACTAAAATTGCTTGTGCTTT
Source organism: Candidatus Colwelliibacteriota bacterium (assembly GCA_028718505.1). Classification (GTDB taxonomy): domain Bacteria; phylum Patescibacteriota; class Minisyncoccia; order UBA6257; family Colwellbacteraceae; genus 1-14-0-10-42-22. The sequence continues at coordinate 25,872 of JAQULQ010000004.1, forward strand.
GAGATAGATAGGGCAGTATACGAAAAATGAAGCTGGTCTTTTCAATGGTGGTCAGCTGGGCAAAGCGCGCAAAAATTGCCTCCAAGACTAGATGCTGATTCTTCTCCCTGAAGAAGTCCCCCTCTGGAGCATATCTATTCCTGATTAACCAGACCGCCTCCTCACCACCGAGATGATTAATGCCAGCGCTCAGGCTGAAGCTGCCCACAGGATCATAAACGGCACTGGGTAGGCGGACTTCGATGCCGCCAAGATTGTCGATTATACCCTTCACGATGCTCAAATCGAATATCACGTATTTATCTGTTTTTATCCCCGTGATCAACGGCAGTGTTTCTATAAATTCAGATATTTTATCATTCGTGATAACTCGATTGATCTTAATTCTCTCATCGCCGAAATCCCCATAAAGATCTCTTGGTAGGGATATCAGATTAACTACTCTTGTCTCGGGATCAAAGTAAATGAGCACTACTGCATCCGCCAAATCCGGGGCAAAGTGCCACTGTCCCCCTTGTCCAATGCCTACCTGCCCAAAAGCTATAACAGCCAGAGGGCCGTTAGCGCTGCGGGTATCAGCTTCTTTAGATACGACCTCTACCTGCTCGCCCTTGAGAGCACCATAGGCAATAAATGCCAAGCCGGATAATAAAAGGGCTGTCAAGCACAGCACTCCGATGATATTTTTAGATGCGGGAGGCTTATTCTCTGCTGCCATTGAGCCTATAAAAATTTTCCATTAATTTGGCGATCAGAATAGGGCCGGTGCCTCCCGGTGTAGGAGTATAAAATCCGACTTGGGGAGAATTGTCATCTACTGCGAAGTCTCCCGATAATCCGCCGTTCGGCAGGCGCGAATATCCGAAATCAATGACGCCCGCTCCCTCCTTCAGGATACTCCCCGCAACAATACCCGCTTGACCCGCACCGCAGATGATCAGATCTGCCTCTGCTAGTGAAGCCGAGTCGCTGTTCTTCTCTAAAAAGTTAACGTTTTTACATTTCCCCAGCAGCCAGACACCAATCGGTTTTCCGACCAGATCACCAAGCCCAACTACTGTTACGTTTAAATCCATTAGGTCTATCTTCTGCCTGCCCAAGATCTCCTTAACCGTTTCTACGGAGGGCGGTGCAACTAGGTTGCGTCCGCGGAAAAAGGCACCTAAAGCGCGTTCGCTCAGAACATCAATGTCTTTTTCCCTTGGAATGACGTTCAGCACATAATATTTATTGACCCCTTCGGGCAGGGGCAGCTGTACTATCACTCCGCCTACTTTCTTGTTGAGGGCGATCCGGCCGACCCGCTCTCTCAATTCATCGTTACTGATTGATTCCGGAAATTGGTATAACCTAAAATCCACCCCAAGTTCATGCGATATTTTCTCTTTCTGTTTTAAAAAACTAACTGAGGCCGAATCATCACCCACCAAGACGGCGGCCAATATTCTATTGGGTATGGGCTGCGCCTTAAGCTTACTTATAAGGTCTTGAGCAATTGCTTTGCCGGATATTTCTTGCATAGTTTTAAAACCTCCTGTCTAACCACCTTTCTTTCAGCAATAACTTTATAGATCAGTTCGGCCACAAGCGCCATATCTTTCTCCTTCATGCCTCTCGAAGTCAGCGAGGGTGTTCCTAGGCGGATGCCGGATGGCTTAAGAGGTGATGTATCCCCAGGTATTGAATTGCGATTAGCGATAATGGCTGACCCCTCGAGAAGATTTTCGGCGGTCAGACCGTCTATTCCAAAGTTCTTTAAGTCCACCAGCAGCAAATGGCTGTCTGTCCCCCCACCCACCAAACGAAAACCCCTTTTTTTAAGAGCTGATTCTAAAGCTTTGGCATTTTTAACTATTTGCCGGGCATATATTCGAAAGTCGGGTCTGAGAGCTTCATAGAAAGCCTGTGCTTTAGCGGCAATCACGTTAGCATGAGGCCCTCCCTGCAAACCCGGGAAAACTGCCCTGTCTATCAGATGCGGTAAATCGACACCCCTAGCCTTGGCTGTTTTGGAATGGCGGTCCGAGAAAATTACCGCTCCTCTTGGGCCCCTTAAAGTCTTGTGAGTGGTCGTGGTAATAACATCCGCCCATGTGAACGGGGACGGATAGACACCGCCCGCTATCAGCCCGGCCACATGTGATATATCAGTCATATGATAGGCCCCAACGCTGTCTGCAATTGCTCTGAATTTTTTAAAATCGATTTTCCTGGGATAGGCGGTGAAACCGGAGATAATAAGTTCGGGCTTATACTTTTTAGCCAGTTTGGCGACTTCGCTGTAGTTAATAAGGCCGGTGTCAGCATCAACTCCATATTGAACGCTTTCCCAAATCTTGCCTGTTGCCGAAACGGGATGGCCATGGGTCAGATGCCCCCCGTCGGAAAGCTTCATTCCCATCAGCAAACCGCCCGGCTTAACGAGGGCTAAATAAACAGCCAGGTTAGCCGGGGAGCCTGAATAAGGCTGGACATTAACGCACCATCCGGTTCCTTCTAAGCCGAACAGCTGCAGGGCCCGTTTTTTAGCAAGCTCTTCGACGTTATCTACGTTAACATTTCCAGGATAATATCGCTTGCCCGGATAGCCCTCTGAATATTTGTTCGCAAGCAGAGAGGCTAAAACCCCTCGCGTCTCCGCGGAGGCCATATTCTCTGACGCTATGAGATCTAGGGTCTCTTGCTGCCTTTTGGTCTCAGCATCCAGGATTCTCTTTAAGATAGGATCCATGTCTGATGTAATCGTATCAATCCTAGTCTGTCCCAGCAAATATCGATAGGATGCCTAACCCTGTGCCCGCTAGAAATCCCTAAAGCTGAATCACAAAGAGGGCGTCTATTAATACTGTCAATAAAAGAATAATCAGGGCAATGGCCAGGGCCGTAGGAGACTTTTTACCCCCCACACCCTTGGTAAAACCAGCATAGGCAGCAGCAACCACAACGATGTGGGTAAATATAAGATAGATAAAGGCCAGCCACGCCTTACTTAGATTAATTGAGAACAGCAGAATCAATACACCCCATAGAATAAGGGCGCCGATAGCATATTGGCTCTGATATCTTGTCAGCTCAACCTTCGCGCCGTTCCAAAGTCTTTTAAATATCTCGCTGGCCATTTCAGATCCAGGCAGAGATCAGAACAAGCACTCCGAAGACGGCCATAAACCATCCAAATGAGAATTTTTCAGCCAACTTCAGAAGAAAATGAATGGTCAGCAACCCGAACCCGAAAGCTAAGACCAGGCTAATTAAAAATGAGGGGGTGAGGGCAAACTCGCTTGTGTTTAAGAAGATATTGCCGGCCAGGACGGCGGGCAGGCTCATTATAAAGCTTAACCTAAGCGATTGAGTATCGTTTATATTACGCAGAAGAAGGGCGGCTATCGTAAAGCCCGACCGTGAAATCCCCGGGATAACCGAGACTCCCTGGGCGATACCAGCTATAACCCCGTCCGTTGCATTAATATCTGCGTCCGTTCTGCTCCCTCCGCCTCTGCGCCGCAGGTGCACAATCCCGGTTATTAGCAACATAATGCCCAGGCCGGTGAGCACACTCTTGGTCGTCAGATCTAAATGCGCATCCAATCTTTCTATTACTTTTAAAATGACGATGCCGACAATTCCACTGACGAGTGTGGCCACTGCATAAAAATTAATGAGTCTTTTAGTCCCGGTATCTGCCCCCTGATAATGCAAAGATTGTTTTAACAACCCAAGCACATCTTTGCGAAAATAAATGAACGCAGCCAAAAATGTCCCCAAGTGGAGGTATAAAGAAAGCCGGATAAGCTCCGTAAGGGTTATACCATCAAAAAGATGTTCTCCCAGCAAAACCGTAATCCCCTCGGAGCTGATGGGAATCCATTCGGCTACGCCCTGTGTAATACCCAGGAAAATTGCTTCTAAAAATTCCATTTGCGCTTATGGCTTTTTTCGATTTTTCCCTCTCGATCCAGTCCGCATATATCTTAGCATAGGCACAGCCTTCCGTAGCCCCAATATAGGAGATTTGGCGAAGGAGAAGGGTTGTGGAAAATATTGAGGCCTGAGTGCCGAAGTTAGCTAATCTTTCCCAAATCTCCGTTTAGAATAATCGGCTCAACCGATTCAAGCTCCTCTCTTATATACGGCTGATCGGGAATGGGGTTTAGAAAATAAATTTTCTTTCCCAGATGATGAGCAAATCCTATTTCTAAGAAGGTGTTCGCTCCGACATAATTATTTATTTCTTTTTTGGTGTAGTTCGCCACAAGGATTGCCTCCGATTTCTCTATTTTACTCATATGTTCGCTAATCAGCTCTTGCGTCCTCTTCGCAGCAATTCTTTTAGTTCCATCCTCCTCCCAATAATCAACTCCTTCGACTTGAATCGGCATATAAACTGTATGTCCAAGTTTTTCGAGTTCTGGCTTAAGTTTGATAATCTCACTCCAGAACTTGAGGGATGAGCAAATTGTGATAACCATGGTTAGATGATATTTAGTTTCTTGAACCAATACTCCCAGACGGGTTCTAAATTCAACTTTTTTATCTCCTCTCCATTATACCAACCGATGGATTTTGTTTCCCTCTTGCTTCTTTCAAGTTCACCCGACACATCGCATTTGAAAAGGTACCAATAGTGAGATTTCACTCCCTTGCTGCACCAGTTCCAGTCAAGCTCTTCTTCAAAGAGAAGTTTGTAATTATTAATCTCTAAACCGCTTTCCTCCTTGACTTCTCTCTCCAGGGACTGGGGGGCATCCTCCCCCTCATCTACGTGCCCGGCAACACCGGCAAATCCAAGCGGAGGCACGGCTCTGTCTATCAGTAGATATTTACCATCCCTTTCGATAAGTGCTCCTACTGAGTAATGCATCCGCTCGCCACTACCCATTTTTCCTTCTTTGGGTTTTGCCATATCAGAACTCTACCACAACCTCAGAACCTGCTTTATCGAGTTTTCTCTGGGATAAAGTAGATAAACCAAACAAACCAGACCAACCACAGGATGTCCTTCCAATCTTGATTAATAATGCCAGAGACGCCAAGAAGACCGAGAAAACCCAGAAACCCAAGCAGCCAATCTCTCTTTAGTTTTTTCATCATCTAAATTATACCAAACGCCAGGGTTGAGGGCTGCTAAGTCGTTCCGTAATTTTAATAAAGGATAAGAGGGTGCTAGAACCAGTTCCACTTGCCAGGGCAGATTGGCTGTAGCATATTAAAAGTCCACCTTGACAACCTACGAAGGGAGCCGAAATGGGAATATCTCCTAGTTACACCGAGGAGCAGATCGCTCGCTCCAGAGAGCGTCTTCACTCCTTCATAGAAGCGAACCCCCACAAGCACATCGACGAAGAGGTCTTCGTTCTCCTTCAGCTTGGCAGACCGGAGGAAATTGGTGGCGAAATCCTCTTCAAAGCACACCTGGTTGTCGATGGGTGTGCCGTCTGCTCTGCCATGTGGCATGCAGGCCACATGCGTGCCAGTGGCGGTATTGCTGCCTCCTTTCAGAGCTAATCCCGTCATCCCCCGAAGAGAGGAGTATACCTTGACCAACGAAACCACAGCCCTGGACTGGGAATGGGACGTGAAGCTCAGCCACTGTGCCTTGAACGCACGAGTGCGATGCCCTGGTTGCGGACAGGTTCTCGAGTTCAAAGACCTGTGCTCAGACTCGGGATGGGAATACCTAACCCATGCCGGCTACACAGTCGAAAGATACGGACGCGACCCAAAACACTACCGTGAAATGGAAGTCCGGAAACGGTGGGAGGAACATCGCAATTCACGCCGGTGTGTGAGGGCGAAGAGAGTATCGGTTATCACTGTCTCTCCCGCAGGTTTCTTTCATGGACAACCGCAATGGAGAGCAAGTTGTTCTCTCTGCAACTGGACTTTCAGGGGCGGAAACGAACTGGCTGTCGTAGACCTTGGTCTCATACATGCTCGTGTTCACAGTCCAGAGGTCGAGCGGGCATGGGAAAACGCCGATGTGGTGAGGGATCATAGTCCCAAACTATACCGGCGGGATCGCAATGGGCACGTTATTTACAAACCCTCGTTCGGGAAGGGAAAGGACTCTCCTGGGGCATGGGAAGTCCGAAATGGCGTTGTCCACGCCAAGAGAAACTGACCCCCATTTGCCGATGAAGGAGGATCCAAATAATGTCCTTGAGGGATATATCGACCGACGAGTTGGAAGCTGAACTCCACCGCCGAAGTCTTGAGAGAATCGAGGCGGAAAAGCCAGTTGCCGTAGAGTCACCGGATTTCACGGCGGTGATCAAGGCTTGCCGGGAGTTCATCGACAACCCTCACGAGGGTAAGCCCCACTCGGCCACATACCTTGGCCGTGCGTTCGGCGTATACAGGGAGGCGATGAGGGTAATCTACGGAGACGCCGTCTTCGACTGGCTCCTCAAACAAATGGACCGATAACCCCCGCTTACCGTCGATGGAACCTCCGTCTCTCGGTGACGGGGGTTCCTATTTTTAGATATCCCGGGGCGACATCATGCCGTGCTATTCCGCAGCCTTGGCGAAAAATAGAAGAATATTAAAACTTGTTTTGTGGAAAGAATATACACATATCAATAAACAGGAAAGCCGCCGGGGGCGACTCCCCTGCGGCGGCTTAGATTGAATCCCTCCATTCCCTATCTGGACGTTCTCTGCAATTGGGATCATCGGTGAGCGTGAATAGGAACGCCTCGGCGATCCATGGGTTCTGCTCTTTGTCACCACCTATCCCGACAATGACTTTGCCGCCAAGCTCGTAGTCGAAATGTAGTGAAATGCTCCCAGCGCACCACTTCCAATATGGCCCCTTGCCAATATCTTGTTGAACGTGCCAAAGCTCTACCACGACCCCGTGACGCTCCCAAGAGGCCGTCATAGTCACAGTGGCTTCGATCTTGCTATCAACGTGATCACACCAAGAGCTGGGAGGGGGCCACAGAACATCCGACCGTTCATTGCCCTCATATTCCCTGACCCGACCGATCTCGATTGCCTCGGGGCTCTTAGTGGGCAGGAGGCCTCTGCGCTGGAGCAGACAGACAATGTCCCAGAAGCACCTCTCGGATTCCGGGAGGCTGCGCAGTTTATTCAAGGTTCTCTCCTTCCGTGTCCATTTAGCGGACAGTCTACACTCGAGACGGGCGAGTAACCCCACCCAAGCACTCCTTCTGTTGAAGTAGGGGTGTTCCCTCTCGAGAGGTTTACGAATGGTAAATCTATATATTATTGAAATCAAGCAAAACCCATACTGACTATGGGTGCCCTAGGGAATTCAGATGCCGAATTTAGACATTGGACAAGATTAGAGCCTATTTGGTATACATACAGAATCCTTTAAGGAGGTTTCGTGAACATTGACATCGCCGGTCTCATCGGAAATCTGTCCCCCGTCGAACCCTGCGAAGCTTGCCGAGTTGGTAACCATAAGAACTGCTCTGCCAACTTCAAGTGGAGCGAGCAAGACCCTCGATACGCCCGCTGTGGCAAGTTCGAAGAGATTTGGATGGATCGCCTACGAGACCATATTGGTCACGGCGTGGATCTCAGGACCCGTCAACCCTATTCGGACTCGGAGATACTCATCTTTGGGGCAAAAGGGAATTTCCCCATAGGATGGATCTCGGAAGTCGGTCAAGACGAGGTCGGTCAATACGTAGACATCGAGGTAGCCGATTTCGATCGGAAGAACCCTCACCGACTGCGTATATCTCGACCCATTCGGACTGCTCGCTACTACATGGGGGCAGTCCTCGGAGTCAGGATTTACAAGCAAACCCGTGCCCAAGCCACCTGACGCCTGGTGAGATAACCAGGATACCCCTCACAACAGCGGAGCCCCGATATCCATCGGTTCTCTCCGAATCGTTGGTGAGGGGTTTTCGCTTTTTAGATATCTCGGGGTCAGGGACTGCGAAGTCTTGAGCGTAGTCGCTTGTGTCGAGCGGAGTCGAAGTAAATGACTGTTCTCGCTCATAACTCTAAGACCTGAGATTAATAAAATTAGCTATTATCAGCACCACTCCAGCTCCCAAAAGGCATCCAGCCATTTTCCCTATTGATGAGCCGAGCATCGTTCTTTCTTCGGAGATTTCCTTTGCTCTTAATCTTTCTGCTATATGTCCTTCGAAAACCCCTGCAATTCCATCGGTGATAGCATTGCCCACTGCTCCACCAATGATTGCTCCAGCTACTCCAGCTATTGCTCCACCGATAACAGCCAAAATAGCTAAAATGCCATTATCAATTAAGCCAAATATAATATCTGGCCATATATTTTTTATTGCGATATTAAATAATAGCAAAGAACCTATGCATAGCCATCCCAAAGCGAATATTATCCATCCAATTAGTTGTGTATCATAAATAAAATAGGCGCTAACCGAAAATATAATAGCGCTGAGCATAAGAACTTTGACCATCACCATGCCTAACTTTTTATTCATTTTCTCATTATACCGAGCCCCTTGCTATGCGTCAGGGACTACCTCCGGTCATACGGGGCTGCAGGCCCGGAGGGGGGAACGTTAGAACCCCCTCTATTCTCGTTTTGACTTTCTAAAAGTATCGATGACGGCGAGAACTATGCCAAATCCCATTAAGCCATATCCTAACAATTGGTTCTCTCCAGAGCATATCCCAGCAATAACAAAGATGAATGCAAAAGTTGTTAGTTTAGAAAGTGGTTCTCGGGGTTTCTTTCTTGTAAAGAACACAATAGCTCCAATTATAAGAAGGATAATAATGGCTATTGAAATATATATTTGTGAAGTATCCATACTATTAAGTGTTCTCTGGGATAAAGTAGGTGAGCCAGACGAACCATACTAACCATAGAGCATCTTTCCAATCCCAAGTAATGATGCCAGGGATTCCCAAAAAACCAAGAAAACCAAGAAAACCAAGAGCCCAGTTTTTTCTAAGTTTTTTCATTATCTAAAGTATACCAAATCCCAGGGTCAGGGACTGGAGGATATTAGAACCTATATGATAGGATTATCTGTATGAAGTTCTACATAGCAGCTCGTTTTGGGCTCAAAGATGAGGTTCGGGGTATATATAAAACTCTCCAAGAAAAAGGGCACGAGATTGTCGCCGACTGGACAGAACACAAGCCTATTAAGCCCTATGAAGAGAATAAAGACCTTGCCCGGGATTATTCAATAGAGGACGTTGATGCTGCTTCTAATTGCGACGTGTTTGTGCTCATAAGCAGTGATGCCGGAACAGGCATGTATGTAGAGCTGGGTGCGGCTATCTCAAACAATATAAAAAGTGGTAAACCAAAAATTTATGTTGTCGGTGATAATACGGATCGGGCAATGTTTTACTTCCACCCTTCGGTGACAAGGAAAGATACTTTTGAAGAAGTCCTGAAAGATTTAGATATATAGTCTGGGTGGCATCGTGCCGTGCCCCTCATAGCTTTAGCGACGTGGGGAGGGGTGTTATTTATCCTGAGCGAAGTCGAAGGAGAACCAGGATTAGGGAGAATACTGGGGTTTGGGTGCCGAATATATTGACTACATAGTCTACGTGTGGCATACAGAGAGCGTTCTTTGAATATTTTTATACCTGTGTCGGGGATATCTGGGTTTAACGGTTCGTTGAACTTAGATATCCCCGAACACAGAAAGGACCGAGATGAAAACAATGAACTTGGACAGGAAACTCCGGATAGCCATATGGGCATTCCGAATCTGCATCACCCTCTTTTCGGCAGTGGCGATTGCCTCCGTGGTGATGTACCTCGTGAATGTGGAGAAGATGAGCAACACGGGGATTGACGACGTAGGATGGCTTGCCATTCTGCTTTTCTTCTCTGTTGTCGTTCTGTTCGTCCTGACGCTGGTTCTGTCTCGAGAGGTCAGGATTCTCAAGTTCAGGAAGACCCACGGATTCGCAGTGGATACAAGAGAAGAGGAGAACGAAGTATCTGGGATCGAGAAGATCAGGAAATTCGTGGGCGCCCAGCGATTCAAGTCTTACGTCCGTGGGGACAAGGTCGTCAAGATCGAGCGTTGCTCCGATGGTGCAATCCTTGATCTCGAGAGCTTTGGGGTTAGCTTGGGCGTCGAGTTCGTCGACAGCGAGACGAACGACACGCTCTTCTCTGCCCCCCCAGCGACAGTCGTTCCCGATCAACTGGTCGTGTTCCCCGACCTCGTCGATGATTGGGCGACACCTCCTACCAATACTTGACCCCCAACGCCGACAGAGACCTCATCTGCCACACGGCGGAGGGGGTCTCTTCATTTATAGATATCCCAGGGTGGCATCGTGAAGGATGTTAGAACCAGGATTAGGGAGAATACTGGGGTTTGGATGCCGGATTTACTTATTCCTCTCAAGAACTCTCGCAATTAGTGCACTTATACCTTCAGTAATGTTTTTAAGAAGGTATGGAAACCATCCAAAGATGCAAAGCGCGAAGATGAAAAACAGGATAATATCGTTAGTGTTCAACATTTCTGATCCCCTTAAAATGGGATCTAATCTGACTAAGACAAAGTAATAACCGATTAGCCCAGCGATGAAAAAGCTCAGTGTATGATTCAATATCTCCACAAGTTTCCACTGCCACGGTGCCCCTCTCTGCTCTGACCAATAATCTTTTGTCTTTTCTTTATCAGCGATTCCCCTGTCGGGGTTGTAGTAAACAGCACGATGTCTAATAACGCCTAAG
>JAQULQ010000005.1:0-3628 GCA_028718505.1 Candidatus Colwelliibacteriota bacterium
GTTAAGCCAGACCCGGAATATTGTCATCCAGAACGTTGCCAACATGGAGGCACCGGAAGATTCGGAAGCGGAAGATGTGGACTTTTCGGTGTTTTGGGAAGTATGGGACATGCTGCAGGCCAAGCATCCCGAGATAGGGACGGTGGATAAGCAGAATCTTGTTTACGGCGCTATCAAAGGCCTGGCCGATGCTATCGGTGATCCCAATACCGTTTTCTTTACGCCAGAAGACGCCAAGAAATTCAACGACGATATCAGCGGGAATTTCAGCGGCATCGGAGCGGAGATCGGAATACGGGACGGACAGCTGTTGGTCATCGCACCCCTAAAAGACAGCCCGGCCGAGAAAGCGGGCATCCAGGCGGAGGACAGGGTTTTGGCTATTGACGGTGCGTCCACCGTAGGCATTTCGGCGGAAGAAGCGGCTAAGAAGATGCGAGGGGAAGCAGGTACAACTGTGGTGCTGAGGATAAGTCGGAATGGTTTATCCGAAGGACTGGATATCTCTATCGTCAGGGACAACATCGAAATACCTACTATTGATACCAGTAAGGTGGGTAAAGATGGGAATATTCTGCACATTCAGATTTATAACTTTAACAGCAATCTCTCGTCTCTGTTCCGTAAAACAGCCTTGGGATTCAGGCTGACCAACCGGGACGGAATTATCCTGGATCTGCGCAACAATCCCGGCGGATTTTTGGATGAAGCAGTAGACTTAGCCGGGTGGTTTTTGGAAGAGGGCAAGGTGGTAGTTTTAGAACAATTCGCTTCCGGAAAAGAAAAGGCTTTCGAAGCGGACGGTAATGGCGCTTTGAAGGATGTACCGGTAGTAATTTTGGTGAACGGAGGCTCGGCCTCCGCCTCCGAAATCGTGGCGGGAGCTTTACGGGTGAACCGCGGGATACAGCTGGTGGGAGAAACTACCTTCGGCAAAGGAACTGTTCAGCAATTAGAGGGCTTAAGTGACGACTCCTCCCTGAAGGTGACGGTAGCCAGCTGGCTGCTGCCGGACGGCACTCTGATCGAAGGCAACGGGCTGGTACCCAACTATGTTGTTGAGATAACAGACGAGGATGTGCTGGCCGGCCGGGATCCTCAGCTGGAAAAGGCCATAGAGTTATTAGAAGCCCAGCTTTAATTATGAAAGTTGTTTTACTGCAGGATCTAAGAGGACTGGGGCGGAAAGACGACGTGCGGAACGTGTCAGACGGCTATGCCAGAAACTTTTTGATACCGCGAGGAGTGGTCAAACTGGCTACCAGCAAGGATCTGCAGAAATTGGATACTGCTAAGCACGAATTGGCGGAGGCGAACACCAAGGCGGAGGAGATGCTGGAAGAACTGCACCGTGAAACCCAGTCTGCGCCCATAAGCGTGCCTATTGGAACGGGGGAGAAAGGAGAGATCTTCAGCTCCTTAAAGGAGGAAGATGTCCGACGGGCACTGATCACTGCCAAACCTCAATTAGCAGAACTGAAACTCCAAATAGAACTGGAAAAGCATATTAAAGACTTAGGTATCCACGAAGCCGGTATCAACGCCGGCAGGGGAGTAAGGAATACCTTTAAGATAAAGATAGTGGGTAGTGGGTAGTGGGTAGTGGGTAGTGGACTAGAGAGAGTGGACTTCCACCACTTTCACCTTACGTTTGTTACCGTCGTAATTGATCTTGTTTTTGGATAGGAACTTAACCACTCCGGGAATAACGGCATAGAGGGTGTCATCCGAGCCTCGTCTGATACCCTTGCCGGGCATAAATTTAGTGCCTCGCTGCCGGATAACGATCTCACCGGCTTTAATAGACTGCCCGTCGTGCTTTTTAACGCCCAGGCGCTTAGCATGAGATTCTCTTAGATTTTTTGTTGACCCCCCTGCTTTTGTATGTGCCATATTTGTCTGTGAGCGTAGCGAACAGCTACAAATATGAGCATCCGCCTCTGGCGGATAGCCATCTTGTGCTTTCCACTACATTTATCTATGAACGTAGCGAACAGCTACAAATATGAGCATCCGCCTCTGGCGGATAGCCATTCACTTACTCTGTTTACCCGTGTAGAATATCTATAAAGAAGTGCTATGTCAATCAAAGAATTAATCAAAAAGCAGTCCTTTTTAATGGGTCTTTCTATTTTCTTGCTGGTACTCTTAGCCTTCGGCTTGGGTTATCTAGCCGGTCTGAATTTCGACCACGCACCGATAATTATCGAAAAGGCGTCTCTCTAAGTCGGATTTTATTTGAGCAGAACGGGCATCCCGATTAGAATGAACGAATATGCGTAAAGCGTATTTTCTGTTGACGCTGTTGGTGCTAGTCCTCTCCGTATATAGCGGGCTGCACTTTAATTTGGCGCGAGCGGCAGAGCCGCAAGCGGTGATTAATTTTTTCTATAGCGAGACCTGTCCTCACTGCCACGAAGAGAGTCTTTTTTTGGACGAGTTAGAAGAACTGTATGGAGAGCGGCTGATAATTAACCGCTATTCCATTAATAAATTAGGGACGGCAGATATTTTGAAGAATTTAGCTGAGCAGTATGGGGCTGAAGACGTTTTCGGACGCGTACCCATAACTTTTGTCGGAAAGAATTATTACGTCGGATTCGACTCGGCTGAAGGCACGGGTCAGAAGATAACGGCATCAGTAGAAACTCAATTAGCGTTACTGCCCGAACCTGAACCTGAATCAGCTTCAACCGAGGAGAACGGCGGGATCCAAGTACCCATTCTGGGTGAGATAGACTCATCCCATTATTCCCTGCCCGCCCTAGCTGTTTTCCTGGGAACATTGGACGGCTTGAACGTCTGCTCGCTAGGAGCTCTTATCTTAGTTCTTGGGCTGACGCTTGAGCTTAAATCAAGAAAAAGGATTCTGCTCTACGGCGGCCTCTTTTTGCTGACAACGGTGATCGTCTACGGGATATTGATCAATCTTTGGCACCAGCTTTTTGTCATACTTCAGCACTATCTGGGTATTTTAGGATTAATGATCGGGGTTCTGGGCATTGTCGGCGGCATCTTTTTCTTCAGAGAGTTCCTACGTATGCGTAAGGTGGGATTAGTCTGTAAAGCTACCGGGGCTTCTTTCGTGGACAGGGTGATGAAGATGACGGAGACGGCTTTTGCCAAGCCCGACAAGATCTTTTATCTGGTGCTGGCGATAGTGCTCTTCGCAGCGGTAGTGGTAGTAGTAGAATTTCCGTGTTCAGCGGCAGTACCAGTAGCTTTCGCTGGCATTATGGCAGATGCCGGAGTTTCCGGCTCGGGGCAGTTTTTACTGCTGGCGCTTTATCTGCTTTTCTACCTTTTAGACGAATTATTAATATTCGGGATAGCTGCCTGGAGAATGAAGGTAGTGTTGACCTCACCCAACTTCACGATCTGGGCTACTTTCATTGAGAGCATTTTCCTCTTCGCTTTAGGTTTCTATTATCTTGGGGGGCTGATCTAGAAAGGACTGCGCGTTTCCAGACTACTCGTATCTCAGCGCCTCGATCGGGTCGCTGCGTGCCGCCTTGCGGGCAGGATAAAGCCCGAAGACCAGACCTACTAAGCTGGTGACAGCCAAACCCATTAGAATAGCGGAGAAGGGGAATGAGAAGCTCCAGTTGGGAGCCACGAACTGTGCCAT
>JAQULQ010000005.1:3728-35941 GCA_028718505.1 Candidatus Colwelliibacteriota bacterium
GCAATCCTATCTCACGTGTCCGTTCTGTTACCGAGACCAGCATGATATTCATTACTCCCACTCCGCCGACCACCAAAGCGATAGCTACCACTGACGACAGAAAGGCCGTCAGGGTGGAGATGACGGTCTGGATCATTTCGGCCGCTCCTTGGAGAGAAACAACGAAAAAGTCATCTTTTTCGAGATCATCTATCTTGTGAGATTCCCGCAAGGTCTTTTCAATATCGGCGATAGTTCGGTCTACCCGGCTACTATCATCGGCCATAGCGATAAATTCATGATAATAGTCGATGCCTAAAATATATTTTTGGGCAACCGTGTGCGGTATAATTACCAAGTCGTCAATATTAAAGACTGCTACCACACCCCTCTGGGCCAGTACTCCGACCACCCGAAATTTCTGCTCCTTTATCTGGATATATTTGCCTACAGCATCCGATTCGCCGAACAGCTCTTGCCTGACCTTATATCCAATAACAGCCGCCTTCTCCAGCTGTTTCGTGTCGTTCTCTGTGAAAGTAGATCCTTCCAATAGGGGAGTATCCCATAGATCAACGAAGAAATTCACATCCCCGCCAAGCATAAAGGGCCTATAGGTTTCGCCTTCGTAAGAAACACTTCCCGGGACGACTACGAACGGCACTATTTCTTTCAGATAAGGGACGTTGCTTTTACGTTTCAGCAGTTCGATATCTCTTTCCCTAAGAGATTTACTGGTAAAAGTATTGGCGGCGTTGGTAGCGCCGGTCGGCTGATTACCCGGCCTGACGATTATGGTCTCTCCGCCGAAACCGCTGATCTCACCTAAGATAAGTTTTTCGGCACCGTCACCCAGAGAAACCATCATCATAATGGCTGTAATGCCGATGAGGATACCCAAAATAGTCAGGAAAGAACGGGATTTGTTGATCTTGAGAGCTCGATAGGCAATTTTGAAGCTGTGCCTGATATCCATGCTATTCGTAACCGAGAGCTTCCACCGGACTTTTGCGTGCCGCCTTGCGGGCAGGATAAAGCCCGAAGACCAGACCTACTAAGCTGGTGACAGCCAAACCCATTAGAATAGCGGAGAAGGGGAATGAGAAGCTCCAGTTGGGAGCCACGAACTGTGCCATAGCCAGAGATATGAGGAACGACAGGATGCCTCCCAGAATAATGCCGGCCAGACCCCCGATAGAGGTGAGCAGCACTGCTTCCAGCAGAAACTGCTGAAGGATCTCTCCTTCCGTTGCTCCCACTGCTTTGCGCAATCCTATCTCACGTGTCCGTTCTGTTACCGAGACCAGCATGATATTCATTACTCCCACTCCGCCGACCACCAAAGCGATAGCTACCACTGACGACAGAAAGGCCGTCAGGGTGGAGATGACGGTTTGGATCTGCTCAATCGCGCCCTGCGTAGTCGTCACATAAAAATCGTCTTTATCGGGATCGTCGATGTTGTGGGCCTCTCTTATAGTTCTCTCGATATCAGCAGCTGTTTGATCGACCACATCAATACTTTCCGCCACCACGTCTATCTCATGATAGTAGTCGATACCCAATATATAGGTCTGGGCAGTGGTGTGGGGAATAATAACTAGTTCGTCCATATCGAAAAAGGAGACCATACCCCTTTTAGCTAAGACCCCCACGACCCTGAATTTGAAATCCCCGATCTGAATATTTCTGCCGATAGCATCTGACTCTCCGAAAAGCTCACGTTTGACCTTATCTCCGATGACAGCTACCTTAGCCCGCTGTCGGATATCGCCCTCCGCAAAAACGCTGCCCTCTCCAACGGGAGTGTTAAAAACGCGCGTTAGAAATTCAGCCGATCCTCCTAATATCGTGGGGGTATATGTTTCACTTTCGTAAGCGATGTCTTCTGATACCATTACCATCGGCTCTACCTCCTTCGCGTAGGGTACGTTATTTTTGCTTCTCAGGAGCTCGACATCTCTATCTTTAAGAGAGTCGCTATAAAGGGCGCCCGCAAAATCTGTCGGCCCCGACGGTTCCTGTCCGGCATTAATGGCGATAGTTTCACCGCCAAAGCCGCTCAATTCACCCAAAATGAGCCCTTCGGCACCATTGCCAAGAGAAACCATCATCATAATGGCTGTAATGCCGATGAGGATACCCAAAATAGTCAGGAAAGAACGGGATTTGTTGATCTTGAGAGCTCGATAGGCAATTTTGAAGCTGTGCCTGATCAACATCTATTTTTTAGTTATCCGATCTTCTTCTAATTTGCCGTCCCGCAAGCGGATAATGCGTCCGGCGTAATCTGCGATCTCTTTTTCGTGGGTGATGACAATAATCGTACGTCCCTCCTCATTGAGCTCTTTGATAATCTCCATCAGTTCGTGGCTGGCTTTGGTGTCTAAATTACCCGTCGGTTCATCCGCGAAGATAATTTCCGGATCATTAACTAAAGCCCGGGCAATAGCTACTCTTTGTTTCTCTCCTCCAGAGAGCTGATTTGACTCGTGTTCCAAGCGATGCTCTAAGTGGACCATTTTGATAGCTCTGAGAGCCAGATCCTTCCACTGGTGCTGAGGAGTATCGGAGTAGAGGAGGGGGAGCTCGACGTTATCGAGTACGGTTGTGCGGGGCAGGAGATTAAAAGCCTGAAAGACAAAACCAGCCTTCTTATTTCTAACCTTGGCAATCGCGTCTTCGGGATAAGCATCAACTGCTTTGCCGTCGAATTTGTACGAGCCGCTGGTCTGCTTGTCCAGCATGGCCAATATGTGAAGGAGGGTAGATTTACCGGAGCCGGAGGGACCCATAATAGCTACAAATTCCCCTCTGTCTATTTCGAGAGAGACATCATCAAGAGCAACGGTCTGGACATCGTCGTTTCCGTAAACCCTGCGCAGGTGTTTGGCTTCGATCAGTTTGCTCACACTCGAAGTAGGGGATTAGCCCCTGGTAAATACGACTATCTGGTCGCCCTCATTCAAGCCCTCAAGAATTTCCGTGTCTCCGTCAAAACCTTTTAATCCCGTTTGGACCTCAACTTCCTCCGTTTTATCTCCGCGTACTACTCTGACATAGCGCTTGCCGTCTTTCTCAATAACAGCTCTTTGAGGAACAGAAAGGGCACCGGAGCTGGTGTTAGTAATTATGTCCACGTTGGCAGTCATACCCGAACGGATCCTTTCATCTTCTGTTTCAAAGCTCAGCAGTACTTTGTAGGTTGCCACCCCCTCAACCATCGTTTCAGCCGGGTCAATAAAGCTGACGTAGGCACCAAAAATAGTATCGCTGTCATAAGCGTCCAGAGTTATCTCTGCTTTGTTGTTCAGCGCCACACTGGCGATATCCGCTTCGGGTATAAAGGTCTCTATCTCAAATTGAGAAGCAGACATAACAGAAACGACCGCACTGCCGGCAGAGAGCATTTCGCCCACCTCAGTATCAATCCTGGTGACCACTCCGCTGAAGGGTGCGCGAATACTCGATCTTTCTATTTCAGCATAGACTGCGTTTACCTGCGCCTCGGCGCTTTTAACCCTTTGCTCCTGAAGAAGAACATCCTGAAGCTGCTCCGATGAAGAGTTCGAAGAGCCAGCTTCGACGGTTAAATATGCCTGCTTGGCCGTGCGAAAGGCAGTTAGGGCTGTGCTGATGGCTGTCCGGGCAGCCGCAATGTCAGAACGATAACCAGCCACAATTGTATTGGAAACAGACGTCGCGTAGTAGGCGTTGATAATAGCGGCAATGTCGCTGAGGAAACTCTGCACAGATATCAGGTAGCCCTCAACATTATCGGCGGCCTCTTCGATGTCCAGTCCGGCCGGATCCTGTAGGTAGCTCTGCCAGGCTTCCAGATCTTTGAAAATGAATTTTCTCTGAGTGCGCAGACTCGAAGCGTCGCTTACATCCGCGCCGAAAATTATTTCAGTTCCGCCGGTATCTACTATTGCTCCGAACGATTTGCTGTCAGCAGGGCCGTAGAACAGCTGTTCGGCCTCATTTTTAACGGCGTCGTCCGCTTTAAAGTAGGCGTTTCCCATAGCGTCGATAAGGTCTTCTTCTGCACTTGAAAGATCTATAGCGCTGGTTTTCAGAATAGCTTCCAGTTCCAGACGCTCTATCTCTAAATCGGACTGAGCGGAGGCCAGACTGGCATAAAGATCCGCCCCAGCAGCGCTTAGAATAAGGTCACCCCTTTGGACATCATCGCCGACAGCTGTATAAATTCGGGCAACTTTACCGCTGCGTTCGAGCGCTATGTCAACCCTCTCACTCGGTTTCACCCGGCCGGTTACGTCTACAATACTGACTACATCTTTTCGGACCACCTCACCTATGTCGTAAGCAGCCAGAGGATTGTTCTGCATAGAAGAGAAGAACAGAAAGAGCGCTATCAGAGCCACTCCAGTCAAAACAGCCCCTTTGGGCTTTCTGACGAAGACGAGGAAACGCCGTCCGTACGTTTTGATTTTATTCAGCATAGTTTACCAGTTTATTGTACTCGTCTAACGGGAAAAAGCTATAAATAACCTATCTTCTTCAGCAGGGGAGAGTGCTCCCATTCCCAGAGTCTCTTGGCCCCCAGAAATGCCTGAAAATCGTCCTGCCAGTAGGGGAATTCCTTAAGCTGAACCACGCCCTCCAACTCACCCCACTCGTGATTGCAGGTTTTGGAATTAATGCCGTTGCCGGGGTAGGGGGGCCGGATCTTTTCCCGCCCGCCCTTCAGCCGGCGATTAGCTCCGCAGAGCATACATCTCTGATCCTGATCCACACGCAGGATCCAGCGGGTCTGCAGATTGCGGAATTGTTCAAGCAGGGGAGGATAATAGGCGGCTGTTTGCAGATTATAGTCGCGGTAAATGCCTTGAGAGGTTTTAATATCCATAATGCCGAACTTACCGTCTATCAGGGCCAGAGCATCCAAAGTGCCAGCGTATCGGTCATTGAGATTGACGACCCGATGCTCAACCCACTCGGGATCAACAGAAATATCGTGGGTATCTAAAAACTTTTTAAAAGCAGTAATTGAAGGTTTAATGTCGTCCGCGATAGTAGGGGACTGGCCGGTCAGAATAGCCTCGATCGCTTCGTGCACCCGGGTGCCCTCATCTGCCGAAAGGCTCATAATTCTCTCTGCCTCCTGATAATTATCCAGTTCGGCGTAGTATCGATAAAGGGCCGGCTTGGACTTGATGGTCAGAATGCTGGTTACCCGGGGATACCAAGTACCTTTTATCTCATAACCGTGTTTCTCTTTGAATTTTAGCGGATTAGGGTTATCCCACATGTTTTCTATAAAAATGCCTTATAGGTCAATTTTAAGCCAAATTTACGGCTTTTTCACGGGGGGAGCGGCTTAAGCTATGATTCTACTGTGATATGACGCAAAACGATGCTTATACGACATTATCACAAGAGCCAAATACCCCTCTCCCCTTCAGGGCAGAGATTACTCTGCACAGAACAGTAAAGATAGAAAAGTTCGGATGATATTACAAATACTGCGTGGGATTAAGAGTAACTCCGATCGGTACCAATCCGCTGGCTGGCGGGACCGAGACCAAACCGCCGGTTTCTCTGGTCCCTCCGGCACTCCAGCCTCCGGCTGGGGTAGCATAAAGGCCGAAGTGCAGATGCGAGCCGGTCGAAAATCCGGTACTGCCCACGTATCCTATCAGCTCCCCTTTCTTAACTTTCTGGCCGGCAGAGACAACACTCTTGGATAGGTGCGCATAAAGGGTAGAGAGACTGTTCTGATGGTCGATTAGCACATACCGTCCGTATTGGTAATACAAACCGTTATAGTCCGAACGGACAACCGTCCCGTCAGCCGCCGCCCGCACCTCCGTGCCGGTCGGGGCACCGATATCCAGACCGTTGTGAGGCCGGCCGCGGTAGAATCTGGTGGAGTAGGCGGTTTCTCCGTAATTTTGAGTTATTATTCCAGCTGCTATTCCCCCGCTTGAGGTCACCGGCCAAGCCAGCAGGCCTTTCTGCCGGCTGAGAACCGTGGAGCGGTCGAACCCCTTGCTGAGCTGAGCTTCAATATCAGCGATCTCGTTCATCAGGGCCTGCTGCTGTTCTTCCAGAGTAGTCAGAAGCTTTTGGTACTCCCCTTCCTGGTTCTTGGTTGCAACCAGCAGTTCCTGCTTTTGGGACTTTTGTTCGTCCAGGATAGTTTTTCTGTTCTCTAAATTAACGGTTTCTACCGCCAGCTCATCCCGTTTATTATCACTGCTGACAATGGTCGTACCAAGCTGGTTATGCAGATGGGTAAGTTCGGCTACCTCTTGGCTGAGGTTGCCTTGCAGGGCCGTTAAGGCATTGATTTCGGCCACTCCTTCAGCGATGGTCTGGCTGGTCAAAAGAGACTCCAGAAGAGTCCATTCATCCTTGCGCTGCAGCTTTCTTAACAGCTCGGCGACGGCCGCCTGCCTAGTGGAAAGCTGCTCCCCTACTTCCTGTGCTTCATCGGTCAGGGATACTATTTCTAAAGTCAGCTTCTCAATGTTGGTCTCGGTGGCCTTGATAGTCAGGTCGGCCTGTTTGATGCCCGTATCCAGCTGGCCAATGGCTGTCCCGAGGGTCCTCCCCTGCCCCTGCAGGGTGGTGATCTTGGATTGGGTTTGGTTAATCTGCTTATTCAAATCCTCCACCTCTTGGCGCTTCTCTTCAATGGCTTTTTGGAGATCTTCTTCAGAATCAGCGATCACCGCCGGCACATAGGGTGAGAGCATTAAGCCGCAGATTACTAAGAGCGGCAGGCAGATTGCAGTAAGGGGTTTCATAGATCAAAAAGTCTCGGGAATTTCTAATTTATGCAGAGCGAGATTAATCCTCCTGATTGATTCCTTCTCACCTAAAGCTTCGATGATCTCAAAAGGACCGGGTGAATTCTCCTGCCCGGAAAGGGCTACCCTCAGCGGCCAAAGCGTCTCTCCCCTCTTCCCGTTGCCAACGGCCTCCAGCAACTTTTTCTCAATAACATCTCTGCGGCTGCGCGGCTCCAGGCCGTTAATGGCGTCTTTCATTTTGTTCAGATTCAACTCCACCTGCCCAAAGTTCATCTCTTTCCACTTTAGCAGATCGACGGGATAATCGGGCAGTTCAAAATAAAATTTAAGCAGGTTTTCAAGTTCATCCAGCCGGCTGGCCCGCCCCCGGATAGCGTCCATCATGGCCTCATTTAACTTCCAGCGTTTAGGTACGAACTCCTCTGCCAAAGCCAGCAGCTGCCTGCCGTCCATCTCCTTGATATAGTGGGCGTTGAACCAGTCCAGTTTCTCCTGGCTGAAAACCGCACCCCCCTTCTGCACCTTCTTCAGATCGAACTCCTTGATCAGCTCCTGGATACTCATCACTTCTTCATCGCCTTTCGGATGCCATCCTATAAGAGCTAAGAAGTTAAAGAGAGCCTCTCTAACATAACCCTGTTTGATATAGTCGGTCAGAGCCACGCTGTTGTAGCGTTTGGATATTTTGCTTCTATCGGGATTGAGTATCATCGGCAGATGAGCGAACTGCGGGATATCAAAACCTAGCGCCTGCATAATAAAGATCTGGCGGGGAGTGTTGGAGATATGATCCTCCCCTCTGATGATATGAGTGATACCCAAGAGCGCATCATCTACGGTGACGGCAAAATTATAAAGAGGCTCTCCGCCCTCTTTGGCTATAACGATATCCCCCATCAGGGCGCCGTCGAATTCTATTCTTCCTCTGACAATATCCTGGAAGGCGACCTTGGTGTCAGGAACTTTCAGCCGGATCACATGAGGCGCTCCCTCCCCCACTCTCCTGAGAGCCTCGTCCGGCGGCAGGCTGCGGCACTTGCCTGAGTACTTAGGCGCCAGTCCCTGGGCCAGCATAACCTGCCTCTGCTCTTCCAGCTCATCTTTACTGCAAAAACAGTAATATGCTTTGCTCGATTCCAACAGCTTACCTAAATAATCTCTATGTATTTCAACGCGGTCACTCTGTCTGTAGAACTCATCCCAATCCAGGCCCAGCCATTTTAGTCCGTACAGAATGTCTCCTTCGAATTTTTTTTGGGATCTCTCCTTGTCCGTATCTTCAATGCGCAGCAGAAAATCGCCGTTGTGGGCGCGGGCAAAAAGCCAGTTGAAAAGAGCGGTTCTGGCATTACCAATATGAAACGAACCGGTCGGCGAGGGTGCTATCCTGACTCTCACCTTTTTTTCGCTCGGCATTACCTATATTTTAGGATGGCCTGAGCTAAATTTGAAGCAGCTTCCGGCTTGTAGAAACCAATAGCTGCCTCTGCCATTTTCCTGAGTCTAAGAGGGCTCTCGAGCAGATTCTGGATATTTTCGATGAATAGGTGCGGCAAAAGATTATCTGGCTCCATTACGATAGCTGCTCCGGTATTTTGATATGCGATAGCATTAGCCTCTTGGTGATTGTTGGCCGAATCCGGCAGAGGAATAATAAGAGAGGGTTTGCCAAAAGCCGCTATTTCAAAAACAAACCCGGCACCGGCCCGCGAGATAACCAGATCAGCTGCCCGAAGGGCCAGCCGCAGGTCCTTCTGAAAATAATCCATCGCCCGATAGCCATTTCTCAGATTCTCCGGCAGATCTTTAGATACCACCTGAAATTCTGCCAGGACGCTCTTATAGTTCTTAACCCCGGTCTGATGCAGGACCTGACAGAACGGCAGCAGTCCCGTTAGGGTATCCAAAATAAGATCGTTGATCTGAGCAGCCCCCTGAGAACCGCCTAGAACAAGTACGAGGGGTTTCTGAGTATCAAAGCTAAAATAACCCTTAGCCTGCTCCTGAGTAGTCTTGTCAGCCAAGAGATATCGGCGCACCGGGTTGCCTACGTAAAAGATGTTTTGGCTGGCAAAGTATTGAGCAGCACCTTCGAAAGAGGTCCCCACCAAGTTGGCAAACTTAGCGGCCGTCCGATTATTGATACCCGGTATCGCATCTGATTCGTGGATGACAATGGGAATGCGATAAAAACGCGCCGCTAATACCACAGGCAGAGAGCCCACTCCCCCTTTTGAGAAGACTACATCCGGCATATACCAAAACATTTTCCCGACAGCCTGAAAAAGGCTCCAGACGAACTTCGGTACATCAATGATGTTCATAGGAGAAAAGTATCGTCTCAGTTTACTGCCGGTTATTCTTGCTACCCGGACGTTATTTTCTTCCAAATACTGCCTAAAGCTTCCGCACGCGCCGAAATAGCGGATCTCCATATTGATCGCGTGCTGGGCGGCCAGCGTCTGCAATTCTGCTACCACTGCCACCAACGGATAAATGTGGCCGCCTGTGCCGCCGCCGGTTACTAATACCCTGAATTTCTTTTCTCTCTTAGCCATATATCAGCCGTTTTTACGGACATTAAGCATTATACCGACCATAGTCATAAAAATCATCAGAGAAAAATTGCCGTAGCTGATAAAAGGCAGAGGTACACCGGTCGTTGGAATCAAAGCGGAGGCTGAAGCCATATGCACGGCTGCCTGAACGCCGATGACCGTCGAGAGGCCCAGAGCTACTAAGTAACCGAATTTGTCCCTAGTTTTACGCGCGATCATAATGCCCCCTATAATTAGTGCCAGAAAAATAAGGATCACGAACATAGTCCCAACGTAACCTGTCTCCTCGGCGATGATCGCAAAAATAGAATCGGTCATACGTTCGGGCAGGAACTGTTTGGCCTGAGAATTACCGTAACCAACCCCAGTCCATCCGCCCGAGCCTATTACCGTTAGGGCTTGATTCGCCTGATAGGCTGAGTCCTGAACATCTTCGGTAGGGTCTATGAACGTTTTTATCCGCTCTATACGATAATCCTGAGCGAGCATAATGAAACCTGCCAGTAAAAGCGTGCCGAGAAGAATAATAACGGTCAGGAAGCTCCATCTGGCTCCGGATGCCATATACATAGCACAGGCAGTCAGGCAGATGATGATGGCGGCGCTGGTCGAACCCTGGATAAACAGAATAAGTGCTACGAAGCCGATGATAGATAAGAAAGGAACCAGCCCTTCAGAGAAGCTTTTCTCCCGCGAGGATTTCTGGCTGGTAAGCCAAGCGGCCAGATAAATGACGATCGTCAGCTTCAGAAGTTCGGACGGCTGAATAGTCAGGCTGCCAATATCAATCCATCTTCTGGCAGCACCCGATGCTATCCCGAGAGGCGTGAAAAGCAGCATCAACAGGCCGATGCTGCCGATGAAGATCAGGGATGCCAGTTTCTTGTAGAGATGATAATCAATAAAGTAACCGGCTAAGAATCCCAAAGTGCCAATGCCGATGCCGATGATTATCTGGTCTTTTAGATAATAAAATGGGTCGCCGTGCTCTTCCTTACCCAGATCAGACGAAGCTGATGCCAGAGCCATCAAGCCGATCCCCAGAAGCAGTACCAGGAAGCTAAAGAAGACCAGGTAATCCAATTTGCGGTTGGCTCCCTTCATCCTACCGGTAGTAACTAAGGATCTCCCCCTTTAATTTATCCCGGCCGAATACTTTGCCTCCCAAAATTATCTCCTTAACTTCGTAATTGTCTTTGCTTAAGATCGTCAGATCAGCCGCCATACCCTCATCAATGATTCCTCTATTCTCTATGCCGAAGAACTCAGCGGGGGTTTTGGTAAGTCTTTTGACGGTTTCTTCGAGAGACAGCAGTCCTTCTCGAGCTGTTTCCCGCAAGAAATTAGTGAATGCTTTGCCTGCCTGATCGTTGAATAGGTGCCCCGGACCGGGTGAAACGCCCGACATAGACGAAGTAATCAGGGCGTTCTCTTCGCCCAAAAAATTACGGAGGGTCGGTGAACTGATATCATCGTAAAAAAGAGTAGCCGTCAGGTCGCTCATATCAGCTATGCGGCGAACGGCGTCAATATAATCTACGCCCCAGTTCTCAGAGATCTGTTTAATGGTTTTTCCCACCAGGAAGTGATGCTTGGGGGCACTGGCAACACGAATACTTCTTAGATCATGATTCTGCAGCTCCTTGCGAAAAGCCTCCCGATACCTCGCTTCCCGCACTCTGGCCAGCATAATGCCCAAACCGGGCGCCTGCATGATCTTGGGCAGAAAGAAAGAGATGGGGATCTCCCGTGTTTCGAACGGCTCGAGCAGAAAGCGGAGATTGTCTTTTTTGCCTGAATAATTTCTAAGCAAACCGATAGCCTCCCGAAACTCTTTCGTATACCCAATGATCGGCCTTAATCCCTCGATCAAGATTTTGGCTTTAGATGTCTGGGCCAGCCGGATTATCTCCTCCACGGACTTTTTAAGGCCCTTGCGCTTATCTCGCAGACCAACCACATGAACGGCGTCAAATTCACGGACTGTTCTGGCGACCTCAAGAAGTTCGCGCGCCGAGATACTATTACCCTGAGCAAAGCTTAGATCAGACGAAACTCCGTAGGCCCCCCCTCCTAGTGCTTCCTCTATCATCCGCTTTAGAACGGCCAACTCCTTGATATCCAGACTCTTTCTGTTACCCGCCAGATCACGCCGCAGAGTGGAATGTCCTATCAGGGTTCCGAAATTGATACCCAGCCGGTATTTATCCAGCTGATTCAAGAACTCTTTCAGAGTATGCCAATTAACATTAAGGTCGTTTGTATCGGCCCAAACTTCGATTGTACTCGGAGCGCCGTAAAGCAGTGGGGCCAGAGAGACTCCTCCCGTTCCGCCTAGGATGGAGGTTACCCCTTGTCTGATAAAGCTGGTCTGCTGAGGATTAGAAAAAAGGCTAAGATAGTGGTCGGAACGGGCATGAACGTCAATAAATCCGGGCACTAAGTAGTTGCCGAACCCTTCGATAACTTCACCAGCACCCCGCTCCCTAAGATTGCCGATGGAGGAAACAATATTCTTCTGCACCAGTACGTCAGCCCGGTAGGCTTCCTTGCCGGTACCATCGACAACCTGAACGCCTTTGATCAGCAGACTCATTAATGAAATTATAAACCCAAAGAGCTGTGATCCCCCAATTTGTTAAACGAAAAGGCGGTCCAGGAAGAAGATAGCTAAGCCGAGGCCCATACCAATAACGGAGATGATCCAAAACCTCATAGTTACCTGGCTTTCGGGCCATCCGCACGCCTCAAAATGATGGTGGATCGGGGTAGACAGGAATATTTTCCGCTTAAGGTATTTTTTATAGAAGGTTTGGATAATGACAGACCCCGATTCCATTACTGGTACGATAGCGAATATCGGCAGCAGAACGATCGTATTAGTCAGCATGGCGATGACCCCCATAGTGATGCCGAGGGCCATAGCGCCGGTATCTCCCATGAAGAACTTTGCCGGATATATATTAAACCAGAGAAAGGCCAGGAGCGCTCCGAGAATGGCTCCGATCATGGCGGCCAGATCAAATCTTCCTAAGGCGAAAGATATAACCAACAAGGCGGCGAAGATAAAAAGGGAGATGCCTCCCCAAAGGCCGTCCAGCCCGTCGGTTTCATTAGCTGAAAAAGCGCTGGCTATGATAATGAAGATGAATATGGGTACGTACCAGAAACCGATCTCAAAATTGCCAAGAAAAGGAATGCTGAGCTCCCGCCACTCAAGTTTTGAATAAAACCACCACGCGCCCACAAGCGCCAGGCAGAAATAGATGATCATCTTATGGGAAATCCGCATTCCCCCGCCCTTGTCCCCTATTCTCAGTACACCCATAAGATCATCGAAAAACCCGAAAGTGGCGGCAATAAAAAATGCCGCCAAGGGCAGATAAGTCTGGGCTCGGTCGATAAAATTAAAGTACCCCCAAAAACCGTCGAATAGTGCGTCTAAAAGCAGAAAGCCGGCCATCAAAATGAGGACGGTCAGCCAGATGATCGTCCCTCCCATAGTTAAAGTCCCCTCCTTCTTTCGGTGCAGACTGGAAAAAATAGGGGTGTCCTTGGACACTCTTATTTGCTTGCCGATATGCAGTTTTTTCAGAAAGTTCGTGACGAACGGTGTGAGGGTGAGAGCCGTAATGAAAGCGATGATCAGGATAGCTATAATTCTGACTCCTTCTAATATCATAGTAGTAAAAACAGAGTTAGCACTGTCTATTCTCCAACTCTATACACTGTTGTGTCAATGGGAATATCATTGATCATCTCCTGCCCGGTCATTTTCGGCAAAATAAGACTGAACTAAAGTGCGGTACTGCTGGAAATCCGGCATTTGTTCCTGAGAGCCCAACCCCATGTGACTAAGAAACTCGAAGGTCGGCTGGTAGAGATAGGTATTCGGCCTCTTGGGGTCCGCTCTGCGCTCAATTAATCCCTTGACCGTCAGACTTCTCAGAATAAACGATGAGTTGACCCCCCGGACATGCTCAATTAACGCCCGGCCGCAGGGGCCCAAATAGGCGATGATAGCTAATGTCTCCAAGCTGGCAGGTGTCAGTTTGCTGTCCATTTCTTCCCTGATCATCTGGCTGATCAAAGAAGATAGGTCTGGGGAGGTCGTCAGTTCAGCCCGGCTGTCATGAATGATGAGATCCAATCCCCTGCTCTCATCAGCGAGCTTGTGCTTAAGGGACTCCAGGCCGGCTTTAACTCTGTCTTCATCCATTTTTAGCAGGACGGCTAAGCGTTTAAAAGTAACCGGCTCACCGTGGACAAAGAGGATAGCTTCTATTTTCGCTTCCAGACTTTTTTTAGATCTTTCCATCGGTGCTTAAAATAGTGATGTCTCCGAAGATATCTTCCTGAATAATGTTGATGCGATTGTCTTTCAGAAGATGCAGTAAGGCTAAGAACATTACCACCACTTCTGATTTCTCTTTATCGCCCCTCAAACGGCTGAAGCTTGTCTGGACTATGTTTTTTATTTTATGCAAAAGCTCTGTGATTTTCTCTTCCAGGTTAACCATAGTTACCTCTCTAGTTTCTAGTTTTTGCAATTCCTCAACCATCGCCACTAGCTGGGAGAAACTCTGTTTTAACTGTTCGGGTATTACTTTCTCGCTTAGGTAAAATCCGGGAGGTACTGCGGCCAGATAGGGTCTTCCGGCTGTCCGGCGAATATTCCAAGCTTCAGCGATAGTTCTCTCTGCCTGGCGAAATTCCCTGTAAAGCTTCAGCCTTTTTTCAAGTTCAGCTACGTCTTTTTCTTCCTCCTCGGAGAGGGTAAGACTGGGCAAAAGGGCGTACGACTTTATCAGCACTAGTTTGGATGCTATAACCACAAAGTCAGCCAATTCTTTATGGCTAACCTCTTCAAGTTTTTCCAAATAGGCGATGAAATCTGCCGTTACCTGAGCGAGATTCAGCCGTGTAATTTCCAATTTTCTTTCGTCGATGAGCTCCAGAAGCTTGTCCAGAGGACCCCTAAACTCCCCTACTTCCAGCTCATAACCAACCGGTGTAATCGTTTCCACTCTGTATTCCATTCTAGGTTATATATACCTATAATGAAAGCGGATTTCCCCCCAAGATGTCCTTAGCTATTTATAGAAAATACCGTCCGCGAGTGTTCGCCGACCTGATCGGCCAGGAGCTGGTAGTCGAGATCCTGGGGAACGCCGCCCGGGCTGACAAAATAAGCCATGCCTATCTTTTCCATGGTCCAAGGGGTACCGGTAAAACCAGCGCCGCCCGCCTTTTAGCTAAAGTAGTGAACTGCGAAACGCGCCTGAAAGACGAAGTTTTCCGCAAAAAGGGTGAACCTTGCAATAAGTGCCGCCCCTGCATTGAGATAGATGAGGGACGGGCTCTGGATGTAGTTGAGTTAGACGCTGCCTCTAACCGCGGCATAGAAGAGATGAGGAATATTAAAGAGGGCATCCGATTAGCACCCACTTCCTATAAGTACAAAGTTTTTATCATAGATGAGGCGCACCAGCTCACTAAATTCGCCGCCGATGCCCTTCTGAAAACTTTAGAGGAACCGCCCGGCCATGCAATTTTCGTTTTAGCTACCACCGAAGAGGATAAAATACCGGTGACTATCAGCTCACGTACTCAGCGTTTCCATTTTCGCCGGCTGCCCGTTAAAGCCATCTCAGAGAAGCTAGTCAAAATAGTTAAGGCGGAGGAAATAGAAATAGAAACTGCCGCCCTCGAGCTGATCGCCACCTCTTCCGAAGGAAGCTTCCGTGATGCAGAGTCCCTGCTTGAGCAGGTGGTCAGTATGAGCGACTCAATGGACCTAGCATCGGTGGAGAGAATCCTTGGCAAAGTAGGATTCATCCGCACCGATGCTTTAGCGGAGTATCTTATCAGCAGCGATTTGGAGAAGACTTTGGATTACTTAGCAGAGATAAACGAAATGGGTTTCAATCTGGTCCAGCTGACCAAGGATCTAATTCACTACTTAAGGCGCATTTTAGCGTATAAATTTGACGATAAGCTCGGCGTTTATTATGAACGAGAGTTCACTCAGGATGAAGTCAATGCCATCAAACAACGCGCCGCTTCGGTCCAAGATGTCGATAAGCTGATCCGCTTAATAAAGGGGCTTATTCGAGCTTATTCACAGATGCGCTACTCCCCCTTTACTCTTGTACCGTTAGAGGTCGCGATAATTGAGAATCTTAAGGGTTAAAAAGCGCTGTTCGGGGACGGGCGCGGTTTATGGCTGGAGGACTTCTTCGGTTTCGCCGTTTATAGAAATAATCACCTCCTGAATAGTCGGAAACTCTTTAAGCGTGTTAGTGATCTCGGCACGGATGGCCGCCACTCGGCAGGAACCGCCGACTTGGTACTGGAGCTGCTGGTCAAAGTCAACCTTAGCTATCCCGTCCTCGATTGTCAGAGATTGGATTTTTACGCCCGGATTTATCGAGGTGAACAGGTCTTGGCTTTTTTCTTCCTGAGTGGGCCCCTTTAGTAATTCTTCAAGGGCTGCTCGAGCCACCGCTTGGGTTTTAGGAACCACCCGTTCGACAGCGACCGTGGTATTACACTCGGTTGAGCCTTCGGGCATCGTACTGAAATGGACTCTAACCGCAGTTTTCTCTCCGGCTGTTTTCCCGAAGATCACTGGTATAAGCACGGCTCCGTCATTCTCCGGCATATCAGAGGGATTATCTTTCTCTAGTACCAGCATCCCTTTTTCAGTAGATGGCTGGGAAAACGAAAGATTTGCCCGAAATTCAACGAAGTCTTCGGTCATCCAATTAAGGGGAGTTTCAGCAATGCCCTGGGCCAGCACTTGGCCGTTGTCGTCCAACAGACGAACTGGAAAGGATGCTTCAAAGAACCAATAACCCCGAGCTTTCCCCTGAATAGCCAGCGGGCTGGTGATCGTATCCCCCGGAGCGGGACTGCTGACTACGATCATACCTTCAGCAGTTGCCGGGATATAGGAAGCAGCTATGTCCGCTCCATTTTGCTCTGTATCTGGGGCAACAGTCGGTTTCGTGAAGAAGAACAGATATCCCCCGATGATCACGGCGAAGAAAACTATTACCCAGAGTATTTTGCCCATGGGGTCATTATAGAACAGGCATACAGCGAATGATATTTGACCAATAGATGCTGGCGTTGCATATTTTAGGCACGGTTCTTCAAAGAAGGGAACGAAGCTATGGCGATCCAGCCAGAAGTTGCTCCGCCCGAAGCCGAAGAGCTTCTCTTGCGTTTCATCGAGAAGACGCTTAGACGTCTGCGCGGACTTCGTCATGTCGCCCCCAAGCAGCTTAGTAAGCTGGTGGACGAGCTCGAGGGCGATCGGTTAGATGCCGAGGAAGCGATTCGGCGCATGCGTGAGCGTGAGCGTAAGCGCAAACGCAAGTAGGGCTGCTTCCAGCAGATTCTGTCTCTATGTACCTACCCAAGGAGGACAAGGCGGGTCCTCGGAAACTACCGGGGCCCGCCTTTCCCATTTCTTATACAGCTAGATTTTAGCGGAGCTCAGCTGCGTTTCCCCAAGAACATCAGTTGGACATTCCTCGGCCGAGCCCGGTCAAGTTCTATTAGAAAAATCCTTTGCCAGGTTCCCAAGTTCAGCTTGCCGTCAATGATCTGACAGGTAACTGAAGTAGGCAGAAAAAGGGCGTTGCAGTGCGAATGGCCGTTAACACAGCCGTCGCCGTTGCAGATATGGGATTCATTGTGCCCATACTGTGCGTCCTCCGGGCTGAACTCTGAGAGCTTTTTTCTGAAATCGCTGAGCAGTTTGGGGTCGGTAAATTCATTGACTGCCACAGCGCAGGTAGTATGTTCCACAAAAACATTGAGCAGCCCGTTCTGCAGCCGCTCGTCGGTGATAAATTTAGCCGCATGATGAGTGATATCGATCATGTCATGCGCCTCTTTCGTTTCTAAGTGGATCTTTCGGGTAACAACACTCACAGCTTTTAGTATAACCGAATTGGGGGTCTTGGTCAGGAGTATCTTGTACGGCGAACTAAGGGTGAAGACTGATATATGCGCGTGTAATTGGGCCGAAGAAACCAACGCTGGGAATAATGTTATTCGCGATCTGAAAACGGGCTAAGGCAGCGCGAGTTAATTCACCAAAGAAGATTGTTTCATTCCCGGGGGATCCGTAACCGGAAGCGGTAAGGATGAAACTGTGAGCATTGAGGTAC
The DNA here is from genome assembly GCA_028718505.1 of Candidatus Colwelliibacteriota bacterium. Lineage (GTDB taxonomy): Bacteria > Patescibacteriota > Minisyncoccia > UBA6257 > Colwellbacteraceae > 1-14-0-10-42-22. The sequence continues at coordinate 21,231 of JAQULQ010000005.1, forward strand.
TGCTGCAGCCCCCTAACATCCTCGCCGGTGGAGCCCGCATCGAGATCGCGGGTGAATCTTTGCGCCCCGGAATCGGCGGTCACCGATGCCTGTAAGCGCGAGAGGAGCGCAACCAGTTTCTCTAACTCTGCTTGCAGCTGCGCCAGTGTCGTCTCCTCTGTATCGGTGGTGTCTTCTGTGTCGGCGGTGTCTTCGGCAGATTCTTTGGATGCACTGCCGCCGCCCCCGCCCCCGCTGTGATTTTCCTCCTCCTCGACATCATCATCTTCATCAGCGGGCTCAGACGGACTATAGGAAATAGAATTAACTGGGTAGCTCTTGCCGACCAAAGCGATAACTGCATACGAGGTAGTAATCGGGCTGAAACCATCTTCTCCCGTTCCCATTTGATATTGGAAATATCCTCCTTCAGCTTGCAGGGACAAAAGATGCTCTGTCGGACCGCCAACGCCCTCAATTGCCCAGTCATCAATATCTCCGCCCATAGATGTAACTGCAGAAATGATCCATGCGTCCGACGAGGCGTCAGAATCGGTTCCCCACATCCCGTGAGGATCGTATGGGAATCCGCCGTCGGCGTTCTGGGCAGACTTTAAGTAAGCGACGGCGTTCTGGATAACCGTATCGCTGTCGGAAACCCCAGATTCTGTCAGGGCCATAATGGCAGCCGTAGTCATATTGGTATCACTGCCGCCGTCTATGCTGAATCCCCAACCTCCGTCTTCGTTCTGATTCTGCAGAATAAAGTCTTTTGTGCCGGCAACCGCCGTATCGTCCGACGGCTCTCCGGCTGAAAGAAACGCTAAAAGCCCGAAGATGTCATCATTTAGAGTAGAGCTGTCCCCCATCTGGCCGTCCGTATAATAGCTTTTCAATTCTTCAATAAGGTTAGTATTAGAAAATGTTCTCGGATCTTCACCGATGGCAGTTATGGCCAAGATCGGGGCAGCGAATTCTATAGCTGTTGAACCGTCGGTGGATCTAAGGTATTCCCCGCTTGTCTCCTCTCCAACCGCCGAGAGAGCCATGGTCACCCAGGGATTATCGCTCTGTGCCAGAAGGTAGGCAGTCGCTTCCGCGACACCTGCCTTGGCAGTCTGCAACGGAAAAATTCCAAGACAGATTATCGGCAGTACGATTTGAATTAATATTTTCTTCATAATTGAAAACTCCCGCGGACAAGGCGGGAGTTTTCAGATTTCTGATCTTCTGAATCTGTTGTGCACTCCGGTCCTTGCTCGAGGACTTTATGGTTAATTGTATGTATACGGAGTTGGCATTCGGACTGACTGCAGCTCACAGATTAGCGAGCCGCAGAACACCGCAACGGCATTGCGTAGGACTCTCACCTACTTCCCCAATCTCCGTAAATTCTCAAAAATCTTTCGACGTGCTCTCAGGATATACCTGCGGGTATTGTTAAGACAAGTGATACTTATGCACAGGGAAACAGTTTATGTAAAGAAAGGTTGACAATTCAATATAGTTTAACTAAGTTGAACCCGTATGAGAAAGACCAAGATAGTCGGATTTTCTATCCCGCCAGCATTACATAGGGAATTCGAGGCCTTAATTAAAAAGGGCCACAAGACAAAAAGTGAGTTCTTCAGAGAAGTTCTCGCTGTTTATCTAAAGACGTTAGAGTCTGTCGTTCCCGGCAGAGAGAACATCAATGTAAGCGAGCCGGATCTGGCGAAGGCCCTAAAAATTTATTGGAATCTTAGGTCTCTAGGAGATACTGAAACTATTATCGTCGGCCTTGGCCTTATTGTTAAAGACGGCAAAATCCTGATCGGTCATCGGACAGAAAAAGATAAGTGGGTGGAGAATCTAACCTGGGTTTTCCCGGGCGGCAGAATGAATTCTTTAAATTTCGGAGAAGAGATCAAGAAAGAGATTAGGAAGAAAACAGGTTTGAAGGTAAAGGTAAACAGCTTAGTGGCAGCCAGGGTTCATCCGGACGCCGGCTTCAAAACAGCCCAAGTGGTAGCCCTTTACTTTCACTGCACTCCCCTCTCTGACAAGGAAGCAAAGCCGGGAGAAAAGATGTCTGAATTGAAATGGGTTAAACCCACAGATGTTTTTAAACACTTTACTACTTCGACTTGTGACGAAGTAACCGAATTCTTAACGACTCTTGAAAAGGCTTCGTAGTACCCTACTCCAATTTGGCTGACCCCTCCGGTCTGGTACTCCTTACAGAGATCTCTGATGATGCTGCCCGACCGCTCGGATGAGTAATCGGGCAGCATCATCCAGTCCTACGTTGGCGTCGTGACCAGTCGCTTTGATGATCAGCTATGACGCTGGTGTAATGTGCTCTTACGAGGGGTATCTGCCGTTCCCGACGTACCCTTCGCCGTTCTCTCTCGGACAATCCCCCCCAGACACCGAACCTTTGACCGGTGTTTATAGCGAACTCCAAACACTCCTCCCGCACTTGGCATTCTCGGCAGATTACCTTGGCGGATTGCGACGATTTTCCCCTCTCGAGAAAGAACAAATCAGAGTCGGATCCCCTACAGTTTGCCTGGTCTTGCCATTCCAGGTCGATAGGGGTGAAGGGAAAACCCTCCCAGCCTTCGTCCATTTTATCTCCCTCCCCGAGACAACTTTAGGCTAGACCATTTAGACAATTTTTCAAGCATGTTGCCAGATCAAAGATCCGCGAGTTACATTTTTATATATACGCTCTGGCCGATCTCTTCGGTCTGGTATTATTGATGGAGTTTCTCTATTTTTTCCCTATCATCAAGTTCTTCTACGAGTCCTATTGCCCAATTAGTTATTGAATCGCGATCACTCACGTTTACCCAACCTGGCAGAAATCCTTGCAGATCGGAGATCCCACTAAACTGCGTCGCCATATAACGCTTAGCTATATTGATTTTGGAGATCAAAGAGTCGTGCATGATACGTCTGCACCGGTCACTATCTTCAACAACCTCCTGATAATCACGAGTATCTAAGGCTTTTGTTCTCGCCGCTCGTTCTACTTCGTGAATGCTTCTTACATATTTTTTCGCAGCCTCATAGATATCCTGGATCAATTGTCTAGCTGTAACTCTTCGTTCTTCTAGATTAACCGCTTCCTCTCCGTCGATCTGTAATGTTACGCTATCAATTTCTTTGAGTAGGTTCTCTAACAAAGTTAGGTTGGTGGTTTCTGTCTCTGACCTCCGCTCCGTTGTTTTTATTTCTCTAGTCGCCCATGAATCGGAAGGATCGATAATATCACCCTTCCCCAGGCCATATTTTGTAGCATCGCGAAAGAATCCCGCTTGTGAACGATTTACGCCCTCTCGATCATCATCCAAAGACGACACGGTTTCTGCGTCTGTAAATAGATCTTTAGACACTTCTTCCAAATTATATACCGAGCTAAATATACTAACACCGATCAAACAGGATAAATCGAAGTGCTGGCCTCTTCGTGCTGGAACCAATAATGGTCAAGCTCTGTTTGGCGATTTTAACTAACTTTATGATACCAGAACGACCCTCTTCGAGCACGTATAAAAAGTGACAAAAGTGACAGATTTATAAAAAGCCCTAATCTCGGTCGTCCGGCTCTATCAAATCCAATTTAACTCGATAATATTTAACAGAGACTATATCTCTCACTGCCTCTACCGCAGCGTGTAGTGCAGGCGTGCCTCGGTTCACTATTATAAGGCCGCGCACCCTCTCTTTCTTCGTCGCAAGATTATTTTTTACCCAGGTTATATAACTAAGTATTTGACCCACAACATCGTATCTAGAAGAGTCCCTTTTGAGTTCTATCACCACAAAATCTCCACTTTGATCCTTAGCCAGAACATCTATTATCCCAACATCTGTAGTAAGTTGTTGTCCTGGGGATCCGTCTTCGTCGTAGTAAAGATTAAGTTTCTCTCCAAAATCAATATTATCCCAATTGCGCACAATGAAATCCTCTAGATACGCTTCGAGTGGAAACTGCATTTCAGTGATAATATGGTGTGCAATAACCTCCTCTTTCCTTTCGTCTTGAGATGCGTCCTCATCATCTAAATTAGTAATCGTTTTGTGACTACGCTCGTCCGCGATGAGCCTCGCGGTCACATAGATGACGTCCTGTGCCATCCAACGAAATTCCAGATCAGTAAACTCCAATCCTCGTGTTAGTTGATCACGTAACTTTTGTATTTCGGGCATGGTCTTAAGAGTTTCTCTTAAGGCATCTATATACTTCGAATAGATTTCATAGCGCTCACCGATTGATGTGCGGTTTGGTATGGAGAAGTCCTCGTCAATGTATTTACAGAACAACGACCATTCTCTCGGCTTTAATGCGCTCCACAAATCGGGAAAACGAAAACCTAGAAGAAGACTAAGGAATCGTATCCCAATATAGTTGATATGATTCTCATTACGAGCCTCGTTTCTTAGTTTCATTAAGCCATCAAAGGTGTCTTCTGCGTCGTTAATCCTAGTTCTAATAGCAAGAGTATTATCGAAAAGTTTGCGCAGAGCCCCTCTGGTTTCGGCTTCAGATTCTCTCGCGAATGTAATAAGCACTCTTTTTGGAAGGTACATGTATCCCGCAACTAAATTGTTATCTTCTATAGCATTCTCCAACATCTCTGCTAAATCTGGAGCATCGATGTTAAAGTTTTTCTGGAAAGTATCAACCGCCCTAAATTTATACCCCTCCTCTTCTGTAACGTGCACCTCGGAACCGATCTTATCTATGTGTTCAAGATAAAGATCAATCCACTCTTTTGTCTTTTCTTTATTTATCATCATTGTTTAGTAGATCCCCTCGACCATTGTGGTAATTACACCTCTCACATATACCATTATGTCCGGGATATGGATTATTAAGAAGTTCCACCATATCTTTTAACTTACGCTCTATATTAATGGAGCCGATGTCAACCGGATCGATGTGTCCCTCGAATTCTATCGTAATGCTCGGGTTGGTCTTATCTTTGGGATAGTAATGTAGAAGATATGCCCTACTGGACACCTTATGGCCATGTTCCCTAAACATAAAACCATAGGCGGCTAATTGATCTCTATAGTATTTCTGTTTATCTTCACCCGGTTCATTTCCAGATGATTTATAGTCCGCCGGGACCAGCGCTCCATTTTTATCCATCAACACATCGTCGATTTTCCCTCGAAGAATATAACCAATTTTTTCATTTATAACCTCAAGGGAGCTTGTGTTCTCCCTCCACTCATTGAGTTTCTCTATATCTGTGAACGGTTTGATCCCGTCTTTTTCTAAGGCCCTAGTTTCTGGTGGAAAGGTATTCTTCTCTCGATAGCTGTCGTATCTGTGTTTTAATATTGAGTCCATCGCGGAATTTAAGAGTAGGGGCAACATGGGGGCCCTTTTATAGTGATTTTCCACCCAAAAACAAGATGGGCAGTCTGTAAATGAATATAAACCACTGGGACTCAACTTCCACAATCCTTCCTTAGTTTTCATCTGACCGTACTTTTATTATTAACAGGGGTGCTTTTTAATATATTGATATCAGTTAGAAACAAACTATCGGCTCTCTACCGATTTGCTCTGCAAAGTAATTTTCCACTTCTTTATATCCTCCGATCCTATCAATTAAGCCGTTTTCCAAGGCCATACTACCGAGCATAGATGAACCATCGGCTAATGCCCTAACTTTATTAATATCCAATCCCCTATTCTCCGCCACCACTTTTACAAAAGCTTCGTGGATAGCTTGCAGATCACGCATAAGTAACGCTTGTTCTTCGATTGTAAGCGGCTTTTCTGGATTAAGCATGTCTTTATATTTTCCCGTACTCAGATTGTTGTACGTATATCCCTCTTTCTCGTTGAGTTTGCTTTCATCTATATATGACTGAGTGACACTTATACTCCCTACATCCGAAAGCGCCGAAGCGAAGATAACATCGGCTCCCGTAGCCGCCCAATAAGCAGCGGATAGCCCCGCCTCTCTAATTTGAGCCACCACCGGCTTAGTCGCATTCTTAAGAGCGATCGCCACTTCTTCTGCGGCTACTGGCGACCCTCCGTATGAATCTATTTCAAGCAAGATGCCCTTTATATCTGGTTCAAGCTCAGCCATTTGAATCTGATAGGTAATGTCTTCAGCAGAGGCTTGGTCGGGTGTGCCACCAGTTTCTGGATCGGACGGCAGCGTATATGTATATAGATCTCCGTGTAACGTGATTCCCGCCACATCGCAGCCAGCATATCCATAGTCTTCCGTGGATCCTCCGCCCACTTCTTCGGAGGAATACCCAGAGTCACCAGTGTCTACATTCCAAATATAAAAGTCATACCAGAAGGCGCTGATAGTTAGTACAACCACGATCCAACCTAGTGTTTTCCAAACCTTCTGGAAACCAACATCTTGCCAGATCGACTCGGGTAATTTAGTCATGTGTATATCCCTCATTCTTAAGTTCCCTTAATATCGAATCGACTTGTCCCTCAATTTTCTTATCCTGTTTAATCTTCAGGCCGATTTTATTGAATGCAAAAAGAGCCGTAGTGTGATCACGCTTGAAAGCATTTCCTATAGATGGAAACGATAGTCCTATGACGCTACGAGCAAGATACATTGCTAATTGTCTTGCCTCAGCGATCTGTGCTTGGCGACCTCGACCCTTAATATCTTTGACACTAACACTCGTGTTTTTTGCTACTACCTCAATTACTTTTTCAATGGTTGTCTGAATTCTGTTCTCTTGCTCTTTAATGTAATCTACTGGATGAGACTTATGTTCAGATCTTTCAACTCCATCTCCATACTCTTTCTTAAGTGCGGCATTGATTATCTGTCTAATCCTTTCTCGTGTGAGATTAAACTTTCTAGCTATTTCCTCTAGTGTATGTGAATATTGGTCATTGAGCCCAAATCTCATCTCTATCATCTCTATTTCTCGATTACTCAATTCACCCAATAGATCTTTGCCATAAAGACCAGTTCTTACCTCAGCTTCCTTAAGCTGACCCTCTTTCCTCAAGTCCATAGAAGATTTTTCTTCGACAAAATGTTTATAAATTGAGGGGCCAAGTTCATATTTATTTTGAGAAATGTAATAGAGAACATCGTAGTCGGATCTTTTGGGCAATGTTCCTTTTTGTATCGCTTCTGGGATAGCTACATTAAGTACTTCATTAAGTATTAACTCAGCCAAATAAAGTTGTGCCGTTGTCGATTCTTCTAGATCAGATTTCTTAGGGTTCTCCCCGAAATATTTAATATTAACCGGATGATTCGGGTTTACGAGTATAAAGCCGCACGTTGGACTTTCTTGGTATGGGTCATATGTCGCCTGGAATGGTTTAGTGACCTTCTCGTCAAAATCCCACCCCCTAAATTTACCCACTAGTCCACTGGGATTTTTCGTAGACCGACTTCTTATATCAACCCTGGCTTGTGCGGAATAATCTCTACATAGCGCATCGATAACTCCAGATTCGCCAGTTTTTTCACCCACAAAAGCCACCGGTAATCGCACAATTGTTCCGTGTCGCCAATACCTATTAGACAACACCGCCTCCTCCTCTTTTAGTTTTATATATTTATTCGAGCTCATAAATTTGATCTCGTCACCGTTTTTTATAAAACGGGTGTCAATAAATAGCCACAACGTACTTTCACGATTTTCAATTGCCCGGAAATAATCTGGACTGAAAGCAATGCCGTTGTCCGGGTAAAATATGTCTAAATAGATAACAGACACGACTACCGACGTCTTTCTTCTTCCAGATATTGCTTCAATTGTGTCTACGGTATTAGCCTTTGCACCGAATATGGTGATCGTTTTTACTAAAAGACCGTCCATTTTCTCGTCCGGCTTCTTGATCAGTATTGACTCAGGAGAAAAGCCAACATTCTTCCTTGTAGAATTGATAGTAACAATTGATCCCGGTTTGATAACCCGCGTATCTATTACAAGTTGAAGTCCGTATTTTTTGTTAACCGTAACCTCTATTTTGTTTCTGGCAAACTCTATACCCCCCGCTGGTCTTTTCTTAACGGGCGCCCGAATTGTTCCGTGTGTGCTTTCTCCGGTAAGTTGTGAATAGAATTTGTTGAGTTCGTCGAATGCTAATTTGTGTTTTTCTCGCGCCGCCTCTGAAAGACCATCATCTCCGTGTTTCTTACGCTCCCTGCTTATGATTGGATATAACCAATCTTTAATTATTTGTTGTAAATTTTTGTAGAATTCGTGTTGTTCATTAAAGCCGTCGCGAGTATCTAATAAGATTTCTTCTGGATGTTTCTTGTTAATTTTATCAAGAATTATTTCTCTGGCTCCCGTAAGCTTCATAAAACCATAATATTTATCTGATCCCGGAAGACCGTCTAAACCGAAAAATGTTTGATCATAGACGGTACCCTTGTCGTCATAAACCAAAAGACCGCTTTCCTTTTCATCGCCGACCACAGAAAGAGATTCATCAGATTTATATAAGTCTACATCTATCTTTACCGGAGGATATTTCTCGAATGTCATCTCAAATTCTCTATGATCATCGATCGGTTCTCCCTTCGGAAATGTATATTTAATAATTGATTGCCTTGCTCTTCCTCTCGAATCAATGTGCTGCAAAATAACGCTCCTATTGGCATCTGAATTAATTAACTTGATCGCATAAAAACTACTAAGTTTGGCGGCTAAATGACTATACTCATGCAGGACGGTGTCCTTATCGGCGATAAACTCTATGATTGTTCCACGGAAATTGTTTATTCCCCACTTCTTTGCTATCTGATCGATATCGCCATTAACGTGTTCGGCACTAATAAACCTCTTCTCCTTCTTCTCATAAAATCTACAAATGGATGCTCTTCCATCCTTAATTGATTTAATTACTCCACTAGAGTGATAAAAAAGAACATCAGAAACGCCCTGTCCGAAAAGTCCTCTCACTCCATATCCCTCGTAGGCACCACTTTTCCCCGCACCGTAAACTCTGAACTTATCTTCCAGGTCCTCTTTTGTCATGCCCTCGGCATGATCTATTATTTTTACCAATCTATTTCTTTTATCTATTTGGACGATAATCGGTGATGGACTTTCAGCTTTGTCGTCGCCCTTCGCGGACAGAATACGATAACTATCGTCAGAGTTTGTTATGGGTTCGGTCAGGGTTTTGAGAATGTTTTTCCCGACCGCATTAGAGCTTTTTCTTCTGATATAACGAGGGGCGATTCTTACCTCAATTTCTGACATGGTAGCCTATCTATTTAAATAGATTTGCAAACCTTTTTTCTATCCAACTTAAAAATTTGATGGTTTGTCCACTCTTCGCGATTACGGCAGCTCGCTTGAGTTGTTCGAGATATTCGACTAAGAGATGGTGCGGGGTATATGGTACCGCCTTCAGAAAGGCCAATACTTCATAGTCCGTTATTTCATAATTCCCACCACACCACTTCTGAAATAATTGCGATTCAATGATTTCTGTAACGTCTTGTTCAGAAGATCTCCCCCTCGATCGTCTAGATATAACATGCTTCTTCTGTCGACTCGGGGTTTTTAATAAGTTCTCTGTCTGCATTGCCATCTCTTTCCCTAAATCCGTAATATAGAAACCGGTTTCAATACTACCCGTTGCCCAATTTTTTCTTCTGGGGTCAACCAATCTTCTAAGGGACTTATTTATTCGATTCGTGTCGGGGTAGATATTGAAACTTGCCATCGAAAACTTTGTGGGGAACATTTTAAAAAGACTGACTGATATATAATCCCAATAAAGTGGGATCTTCTTTTTTTCTAGAATCGACATCGCAAAAATAGCCAACCTATCTAAGTCCAGATTTTTATAACTTTCCGGGGGCAGAGGACGTAAACCTAAAACAAGTTTATCGACCTTGTCTTCGCGCTTAATCATAATTTGAACTCTCTCTTCTTTTCTCTTTGGCCACGCTGAAAGGCTGCTTTTGAAACCCTTGTAGCGCCATCGATAGCGCTAAATATTTTATGTACTTCTGTGTCGGAATAACTGTACAGCGAAGTATTGGAAAGATTGCTTAAAATACGAAGGTCCTCAAGGACTCGAGTAACCCTTTTCTCAGCAAGCTCCCTGAACTTTCTATTCTTTTCTTCCTTCCTGTTCATAGTACGGCTATTATACTCTCGCAGAATATTCTGTCAAGTATTCTGTGAATACTCACGGGAATGCTGATGATAGAAGATAAAAGGCGCAATCGATTATCCTAAGTAGATCTACTGCTGAGGTGACTTTAAAAAGACCATCTCGGCGTAGATTTGCGTTCACAACGTATATTTCCCGTTTTTAGCGTTGGGGATTAAGGCCATTTTTTCGACCTAATTTCGACCTTCGCCACATCTTTACCGCACAAATACGGGCTTATTTGCCCTGAAAAGTTATCCCCACAGATGGGTAGGTGTTGGGATTTTTTTATTCATTTATAAAGATCACAATTTATATGTATGAAAGAGGAACGATTAATTTGGAAAACGGAGAGTCGTATAGTTAACGATCTTCTCCCCTACTCCGAAAATCCACGACGGATGTCAGATAAGCAGATCGAAGGCCTTAAAAAGAGCCTCAGGCGGTTCAATCTAGTCGAAATCCCCGCGATAGACAAAGACAACAGGATAATCGCAGGTCATCAACGCATAAAGGCGCTCCAGCTACTCGATCGTGGCGAAGAATCAATCGAGGTGCGTGTGCCCAATCGTAAACTCACCCAAAAGGAATACGAGCAGTATCTCTTAACCAGTAACGCCGTAATTGGCGATTGGGATTACGAGAAACTTAAGCTCTTTGATTTAGATTTTTTGGTAGATGTTGGTTTCGATCCAATAGAAATTGCCCCGTTTTGGGACAAAGACGCAGAAGTAATAGAAGAGAACTTCGATGTGGAGAAAGAGCTTAAGAGGATTAAAGAAGTCCAGACTAAGCCCGGTGATCTAATCATTCTCGGTAAACATAAATTAATTTGTGGAGATTCGACCAACCTTGATGTTCTCGCGAAGCTTTTTGGTGAGGACCGGGCCTCTATGATCTATTCTGACCCGATCTATAACATAGACATCGATTACAACGGGGGCATAGGCGGCAAACAGAACTATGGCGGTTCAGTAATCGACAGCCGTAGTGATCAGGAATACAGGGACTTGATAAAAAGCTCCTTGGTTAATGCCCTCGCCTATTCTAAAGAGGACGTCCACGTCTTTTATTGGTCAGATCAGACCTATATCTGGCTCATCCAAACCCTCTATAAGGAATTGGGCATCCAGAATAAGAGAGTGTGTCTATGGATTAAAAACGGGCATAACCCCACTCCCCTCGTAGCCTTTAACAAGGCCTACGAGCCATGTACGTATGGAGTACGAGGAAGACCGTACATTGCTAAAGACATTCAAAACCTGAATGAAGTAATGAATAAGGAAACGACTACTGGCAACAATATGCTGGACGAGATAAGTGACATCTGGGCAGTAAAAAGACTGGCGGGTAGAGATTACGAACATGCCACATCCAAACCACCTCAATTACACCAGAAAGCCATTCTACGTTGCACTAAGCCGGGCGATATTATTCTCGACAGCTTCTCTGGGTCAGGTAGTACCCTAATCGCCGCAGAACAATTAAAAAGAAGGGTCTATGCGGTTGAGCTTGAACCCGTATTCTGTGATCTCACGATTAGAAGATTCGAAAAGCTGACTGGCTTGAAAGCCGAAGTAATGCGTGGTGATGAAAAAAGATAGATTAGCTAAAAAGTTTCTAGAAGAACTATCTGAGGTGCCGATAGTTTCTGATAGCTGTGAAAAAGTTGGAATATCGAGGAATACGCCATACAGATGGCGAAGAGAAGATCCTGTTTTCTCGAAAGAAATGAGTCGAGCGATGAGTATGGGCGTGAATCACGTAAGCGATTTAGCCGAAAGTAAGCTGATACAAAAAATCCAGCAAGGAGATATGGCTGCTATCAAATATTGGTTAAATAATCGCAAGAGGAACTATGCTCGTCCGCGTCCTAAAGATTATTGGGATACAAAAAGAATTGAGGGGAACATTATCCAGCTTGTGGATATGAGTAGAGATACTGCAAAGAAAGAGAAACGACTAGAAGAACTGGAGAAGAAATACGGCCACTTGATGCCAGAGGAAGATTCAAAAGATTAACAGAGCTCCTTTTCCCCTATCACAGACTCTTTGTTTTGCTAAGCCCGTCTGCCAACAAGTTGTCAACGATCCTAATTTACTCCTGGTGGGGATCTGTCATCCATTAGATATGGATACACAAATAAGCGCCCTCACCAGCGACAAAGTGGTTATACCAGTACCAAAGGTCAAATACTGCCTATACGCCCGTAAAAGCACCGAATCTGACGAAAAACAGGCCCTTTCCATAGACTCCCAGGTAAAGGAGATGCTCCAGATAGCTGAACGGGATGAGCTGGATATAGTAGATATCCGGAGAGAATCTCACTCAGCTAAGGACTCAGCCCAAAGGCCAGTATTTGAGGAGATCCTTAGAGATATAAGGTCGGGTAGATACACGGGAATCCTTACCTGGGCTCCCGACAGATTGAGTCGTAATGCTGGAGATTTAGGGAGTCTAGTCGATCTTATGGATCAAAAAAGCCTCATTGAGATACGTACCTTTGGACAGATATTCACCAACTCCCCTAGCGAGAAGTTTCTCCTAATGATTCTCTGTTCGCAGGCAAAGTTAGAAAACGATAACAAGAGCGTGAATGTGAAGCGTGGACTTAGGGCTAGATGTGAAATGGGATTATGGCCAGCACCAGCTCCTACCGGCTACCTCAACGAAAAGAGAATTGATAGGAAGGGATATGTATTAATAGACGAAGAACGAGCACCTATCGTCAAACAAATATTCGAGAAAGTAGCTAATGAGAAATGGAGTGGACGTAAGCTCTATAACTGGCTTAAGTTCGATCTTAATTTTAAAACTATTGGGAATAAGAATTTTACTCTGGGGAACATATATACACTGCTAGACAATACTTTCTACTACGGTACTTTCGAGTATCCTAGGAAGAGTGGAAATTGGTATGCGGGTAAACACCAACCGATTATTACCAAAGAACTTTTCGATCAAACGCAAAAGCAGGTAAAAAGCCAGTTTGTGAAATCTGAGGGTAAGGAATTTGCCTTTACTAAATTAATGACCTGCGGACTGTGTAAGTCGGGGATCACTGCTGAGGAGAAATTCAAAAAACAGAAGAATGGCAATATCCATCGATATGTTTATTACGTCTGTGCTAGATCGAAAGATAGGAATTGCAAGGGTGGATATATTAATGAGAAAGATCTCTTAATCCAATTTGAGAACCTTATTGAAAAAATAGATATTGATGAAATTGGTATAAGGGGGAAAATAAGAGCAGAGGTAGAAAGATTTAAGAAGTTCCAACAGGTTCTCTTGGGAAGAAAAGAAAAGATTCAAATAGAAGAAATAGATATTCGGAACTATGCTAAGTATCTCCTAAGAGAAGGGATGGATGTCGAAAAACGAGAACTACTCGGGTGCTTAAAAAGCAGATTAACATTAAAAGAGGGGGCTGTGTTCTTAGCTCCTGGGGATAAATTTGAGAGTGTATAATGTTATAATTTCATCATCTGTATGAGAAAAATTGCCCCACAGGAATTGAAAAAAACGTCGATCCCCTTCACCTTCCCCGAAGAACCTACTGCAATTATTAAAGAGCTTAGGAATTACCTAGCCGGTAGAACCTCCGGTATTAGTCGCGATGAAGCACTTCTTGAAGAAGTTCTCAAGGTACTCTTCTGTCTTATAAATTTCCCACAAACGAAACTGCCTGAGGAAGAATTTGAAACAGCAAAAGAAATTCGGGCTGAATTTTCTAGACTCAAAAGCAAACTTAACGGCTTTTACGGCTCCGATGAAGAGATATTACTTGATCCCAAGTCAATTCAATACGTTGCAGAGGGCCTTCGCAAAATCTTGAATAATATGAAGAGGGAGATCGACATCGTTGCAAATCTATATCAAGCATTTATTGGGGGAAGTATTAGAGGACAAGAAGGTCAATTCTTCACACCGCGAGTGGCTGTGGACTTTCTAGTTAAAGCAGTTGGAGTCAAAAGTAGTTGGAAAGTTATAGATACCGCTTGTGGAGCATGTAGCTTCCTTACTCGATCTTATACGCAGGTGCTCAAGAAGGAGGGACCAGAGGAGGCCAAAAACTTTGCGAAGAAGAATCTCTTTGGGATTGAGAAAGATGAGAAATTATCCAGATTGGCCAGAATTCATCTATATGTCCTTACCCAAGAACTCGGCAATATCAATAATGCAGACTCCCTATTAATAAAGAAGGGGTATTTAACCAACATAAGGGATGGGGATTTTGACTTAGTTATTACAAATCCACCCTTTGGCGCACGTATTAAATCCGCTGACGAAGAGACTTCGTCCAAGTATGAGCTCGGTCACAAATGGGAGAACAGGGATGGTAAGCTCGTAATGACAAGTCGGGTGGTTGAAAATACTCCTCCTCAGGTTCTATTTATGGAAAGAAATGTGCGAGCCCTGAAGCCAGGAGGGATGCTCGCGACCGTTATCCCTGAGAGTTTAGTTTCAAACGAGAATTACAAGAGTGTAGTTAATTATCTCTTAAGGAATACTTCCATTGAAGCAATAATTGGAATGCCCGAATCACTTTTTAAAACTTCCGGGAAGGGCGGCACCCATACAAAAACTTGCCTTTTAATCGCC
>JAQULQ010000006.1:0-4394 GCA_028718505.1 Candidatus Colwelliibacteriota bacterium
GTGAGAGAGCTGCCGGCAAAATCTGCCTGACTGGAATGTGTCATTATGCCATTCCGGGCGATCGAGAAAGCGGTTGAACGCGCGCCAATATCAATAATAAGGGTAAGGGTTGGATCTCCGGTCGTCAAAATACGAGCCAGAGAGACCGTTTCTAACTCTAGTATTCTGAGCTTCAGCCCGGCTTGCTGAAATATTCTTTGATATTTATCGATCTGCCTTTTAGGCACTGCTATCAGCACCACTTTCTGAACTGCATGGCCTTCTTTATTTTTATATTTCCCAGCCGGCAGCCAATCAATATTGATTTCTGTCATTGGCATCGGCACCAAAGCCTTTGCCTGATATTGAACGGCCTGGGCAGTCTCTTCAGCTGCCATATCCGGAAGCTCCAGAAGGGAAGTAAAGACCGAGAAGGACGGCAAAGAGGCCGCCACTTCTTTTGCTGAAACTCCCATCTTATTAAGAAGCATGAGTAGGAGCTCTGCTGTCTCACTATCCATGATCTCCAAACTGCTGGTCTGGATGGAATCGTTGATCCTTTCCAAATGCCCGCGCGTTTCGAGTGTGCCGTAATTGACCAGCTTTAAATTCTTGCCGGATTTGGCTAATTCCACCACTTTGATGGAAGCAGTCCCTAGATCAACGCCAAGCACGCTATTTTGCGGGAAGAAGCGAGCGGTCAAACTTTTCATAGGTGGGATATATACTGATCTATAGGAATTGTAGCATATAGAAGCAGGCTTATACTTAGAAAAACCCTGGACAAACTGCTGGACATTCTCTTCCCGAGGATCTGTGTTTGTTGTCGGCGTTATCTCGGGGAGGGCGGCCGTTCTCCTCTGTTTTGCCCCGATTGTTTCGGGGGTGTTCAAATTTTCCGTGTTGCTTTTCGAACTGATTGGGGAAGAAAACTTTTAGTGCTAGGACCGTACGAGGATGAGGTCCTCCGGACCGCGATCCACTATTTTAAATATCAGAACGTGCGCGGTGCCATCACACCTATTCGGGCATGGGTTAAGCAATATTTGACCGACTTGAACGCACGGGATTGGATAGAGAAAAACCGGTTAATTGTTCCCATTCCGCTCCATCCAGCTCGTTTCCGCAAACGCGGATTCAATCAAGCCGAAATGATAGGTAAAGTTCTAAGCGAAGAGCTCGGCTTGAATATGGAGATCCGGGGATTCCGGAAAATAAAAAATACGGATGCACAGATGGGGATTAAGGATAGGGGGAAGAGAAAGAACAATGTGAAAGGGTGCTTCGTGGCTGATGGCGAACAATTCTCGGGCAGGAATATCTTATTAGTAGATGACGTTTACACTTCCGGCGCAACCATCAGGGAAGCAGCTGGTGCTCTTAGAAAAGCTGGCGCTAAAGAAATAGATGTCTTTGTCTTAGCAAAAGCCGGGTAGAGGGGGTTTGGAGGTGTCGCTCGAGATAATAATTGTTCTCTTCCTTCCGGCCTCTTCGTAGGTGATGTGAAGAGTCGGATCGAGGTAGGTGTTTTCATAGGTAGCAAAAGCCTGCCAGTAACCAGTAATCGTGCCATTATCATCAACGTGGACACCGAGGGCATTTCCCGATACCCAACCCGTTCTGGCAATAACTTCTTCAACGGCAGAAGAAAAATCAGCGGATTGCAACGTGTTCCCAACCGCCACTGCCGTGAAATTCCATGTTGAGTACTCACCCGTGTGTATACCGTGATCGGTATCCCAATCAGAGAGTGAGGTTGGCGCCACGTGGTTGTCCTCATCGACACAGCTAATCTTACTATAAATAGGATGAGACCCGGAGTTACCCGCGGAGATGAGATCAAGATGGGCACTTAGTATATCCGCTCCTTGGGGAATGGTAACGTGATCGAATCTAAACCAAGAATTATATATAGGTGTACCGCTTCTCCCAACATCGGCATAACTAGAGGTCGCGTCCATATAAGAGCCGGCAACCGAAAAACCGTCGTCCCCGTTTGCAATGACTGGCAACTGAACAAGACCGTCGGGGGGGGTATAGCAAATATGAAGGCTTGGTTCCGTATAGGTGGTTGACTCAAGGGCGGCCCAACCCTCGTAGTTCGATCCCGTGCTTCCATCGTTGTCGATGTGAATACCAAGGGCATTGCCGAACACCCATCCTGTCCGCGCGAGCACCTCCGTAACGGCAGTGGAAAAGTCGGCGGTCTCTATCGCTACGCCGCTCCCTCTAGACGTAAAATCCCAAGGCGCAAAGGCTGTTGTGTGTATACCGTGGTCAGTAGACCACTCAGCGTAAGTAGTGGGGGTTGCGTGATTATCCTCATCTACAAGATAAATATTAGTGAGAACCGGTGTGCCGCTAATGGTATTTTCTCCGACAAAATGTATGTGGGCCGTAAGAATAGTAGAACCCTTAGGAACGGCGATATTTCCAAATCTGAAGTACGCACTTCTGTTATTGCCACTGTAGGCACCCGCCATTGTATATGTCTCGGATGGATAAATAGCATTATCGTTCGCCATTATCCCATCGTCTGCATTTGCAGATATGGAAACCGAAATACAGGGAGAAGAAGACTCACTGTAGGTGGTACGCAACAGCGAAACTAGCCCGAGAACCACTAGGACTAATGTAAGCGAACCGGCAACTAGTCTGTCGAACAAGGTTTTCCCGGAACTGTTTTTAGAAATCATAATTAACTGTCCAGCAGATAGACAGCCAAGTGGGAGAACCGCTTACAGAAGCGATAGCCAAGTCCAATCTGTCTCCGTCTGCCAAGGTCGGATCGCCCCCCATAGACTCATCTTCTGCCGGTGTGGTGTCACAAACTAAGTCTGTGCCGTCCACGTCTGCGGGGGTACCATCATCTACCTGTAAATCTGCATTAACGGTCTGGTCGCTTTCACACCAGATCTTCGTAATGGTGGCTGAAAAGCCGTTAGCGATCCAAACGCTTTTCAGATCATCAGTATCAGCGGGATCAGAAAGCCAGAGACATTTCGTGTCGGTACTTAAACTAACAGGGGCTGTAACGCCCGCGCTATTCATAAAGTGCAAACCCTTGTTGGTACTATTTACATAAAGCTTGCCGTAACCAGTACTGGCAGAGGGGGCAGAGCCCTCAGCCATAATAAGATTGCTCCCCAAGATAAGGCTGCGCCACTCAAGGCCGCCAAGCGCACCAATGTCATAAACATTGGCATCATTAGGGACAAGACTGTCGTCAAACGTAGCGGCCGTTACCCGGCCGATGGCAGAAACAATAGACCTTGTTATTCTGAACTTTGGATTGTCGGTATTATAGGTCAGGGAGAGATTCATCTTTGCCAAAGCGTGTCCGCTCGGAAGTTCATATTTGGTAAACCTTAAAAAGTCGACGAGCACGGCATCGGTGGTAATCCTATCGGTTGTAGGACTATCTTGTGTAAGCGGGGTGTCGCCGGCTTCGTCATCATCTCCGCTCACAAGATAAACGCCAGTAGAGCTGGCCACCACCCAGGTCGGGTCAAGGTTGTCATTCTCGAATCTTAATTTCAGGGTGCAATAGACAGAGTTATCATCGCAATCATTGTCCTGGTTGATAACCGTTGGGTCATTAGTAGGAATATTATCCCCGTCGGTCTGATAAACCGCCTCTACTAAACTTGCATCGCCAACCAGTTTCTGGACCGTGCTCATCACGAAGTCTAACTGCTGAACGACCTCCGTATTAGCATTTTCCCGTGTAGATACCCGCAGAGAATTCAGGGTGATACCCGTCATCAAACCGCCGACCGCGACGAAGAGCATAACATAAAGAACCATCTCCATTAAGGTGAACCCCTTCTTAGATTCCATATATGTAGATTATACCAGATTATATTATGATTTCCCTCCTCTGCGAAAGACAAACTTGCAGAGTTCAATAGCCAAAATATTAACTGAACCGACTGCCGCTACACCCGCAAGCCATAGAGGCGATAGAGCCACCGTATCTAAAACCGTCTGAAGGGCGGGAAGATAAATCGCTAAACCCGTTAATCCAAAGCCCGCCAGAACCCCAAAAATAAGGTATCTATTCGAGAGCGGATTGGAGCGGATAATGCTTCCTCCCAAAGAGCGAATAGAGAATATAGAGAACAGGGTGTCCACTGAAAAAGCGGCAAAAATAAATGTCCGCACAAGCTGTCCATCGAAGCCCTTAGATAGGAGGTAGAAATACAAAGAAAGAAGAAACAAGCTGGTAATTATGCCGACTACCCAGATAAGAAACTTCATCTCTCGGTCCAATAATTTCCCGCCCGTAAACGCCGGCCCTTTGTTCAGATGACCCTCTCGTTCTTCGAAAGCTAAAGATACGGCTGGGAAGCTGTACGAGAAAAAATTGACCCAGAGAATTTGCAGTGCATTTAAGGGCAGAGCGACACCGACCA
>JAQULQ010000006.1:4404-34207 GCA_028718505.1 Candidatus Colwelliibacteriota bacterium
ACCTCCGATCAAGACGAGTTCATCTAGAACTCCCGAGAACAAATAAACAATGACTTTCCGAATATTATCCAAAATCCGCCTGCCCTCTCCGATCGCCCCGACCAAAGTTTCTAAATTGTCGTCTAGAAGGACCAAGTCAGCGGCACCTTTAGACACATCGCTTCCAGAACCGATCGCTACCCCGATATCGGCTCCTTTGAGCGCCGGTGCATCATTAATACCGTCCCCGGTCACCGCCACTATTTCCCCCCGACGCTGATAGGCTTCCGTAAGCCTAAGCTTGTCTTCGGGGGTAACCCGAGCAAAGACAGTAACGCGTCTTAATAATTCATCGAGTTCTTCGTCCGTGATATTTCGCAGATCTTCGCCCGTGACAACCGAACTTAGGCCGCGGAATAATCCCAGTTCTTTAGCTACGGCGACGGCAGTCCCCTTGTGGTCTCCCGTCAGAATAACCGTTTTAACACCGGCTTCTTGTATACCAGCAATGGCTGGAGCAACCGAACGTCGGACTGGGTCACGAAAAGCAAGCAAGCCAATAACATGATTATCAACCGCTACGCCCAAAACCCTGTGGCCGGAGTACGCTAATTCGTCTATTTTGGCTAATAATTCCTTTTTTTCTCCCCCTAATGCCGTCGTTCTTTTGAGAAGGAAGTCTGGCGCCCCCAGATAAACCCAACGGCTTCGCTGATCGGTGCGAACATAGACAGCTGAAAACTTATCTTTAGCGTTAAAGGGTTTCGATTCCAGAATGTGATTCCTGCTAAAAACATCTTTGGGCATGATGCCGTTCTCCACACCAGCTCTGATGATAGCGATTTCGATGGGATCTCCGCTGAATTGCCAATCTTTTGGCTTACTCAGCGGATTACCAATGATCACGTCCGTATTCAGCATCGCCAACTCAAGTATAATTGCGGGCGGTTTCTCACTTATTACTTCAGCCAATTGCATCCGGGCTTCAGTTAAAGTCCCAGTTTTATCCGTCAAGATGAGCGTTGTGCTGCCAAGCGTCTCAGCGGCCAGTAATTTCCTAACTACACCTCTCTTTCTAGCCAAACGCTCGACACCAATGGCCAAAATAACGGTGATAGCAATGGGCAATCCTTCGGGGACGGCCGCCACGGCTATAGCTACCGAGGTCAAGAACATATCCAAAAGCGCAAAGCCCTTGCTGATACCAATAATAAAAACCGCTAGAGTAAGCAAAAGTAGAAGCAGACTGCCTCTAAGGGCAAACCTACTTATCGCCTGCTGAAGAGGAGTTCTTTCTTCCTCTCTTCTCCTTACAAGCACAGCGATTTTCCCTAGCTCCGTCGTCTCGCCGGTATGCGTGACGATAGCTAAGCCAACACCGCCGACCACCAGCGTGCCTCCGAAAACCATAGAAAAGCGCTCGGCTAATTCAGCACCCACTCTCACGGACGGCACCGATTTTCCAACGGGCAAAGATTCGCCCGTTAAGATGGCCTCGTCTAGAAGAAGATTATTGGACCGAATGACTCTTGCATCTGCCGGCACTCTACCGCCCGGAGTCAGCTTCAACAGATCTCCGGGCACGACTTCTTCGGAATCTATCTCAATATCTCTGCTGTCTCTGACAACCCTAGTTCTTTCCTTAATATACGTCTCCAATTTAGCCAGAGCCGACTCTGCTTTGTTCTCCTGGTAGAAACCGAGGGCTGTATTAATCAAAATAGCAAAGAAAATAAAGACGGCGTCTTTGGTATCGCTCAAAAAAACCGTAACGCCCAAAGCAACAACAAGAATAAGGATGAGGGGGCTTTTGAACTGCGACAGTAAAATCTTGATCCTGCTGGCCCTAACTGTGGTTCTAATTTTATTGCGGCCGACTGCAAGACGCCTTTCGGCCTCTTCCAAATCCAACCCACCTTCCGGAGTTCTCAAAACCGCCAAGACTTCATTCGGCGACATAGCCCAAAAGGGGCGTTCTAATTGCAAATCTTTTTCTCTAAGAGCCATCCGCGCAGCTACCTTATGTCGTTGTAGCGTTTTGTGACTGGCTTCTTAAAAACCGTTTCCGAGATATAGTTGGCAGCGTAGCGCATACTCACCCTAATTGGCCCTTCGGCCAGCATCCTTCTCCCGGATGTACTCACCACAAATTTTTTGTCGAACTCGATCCTACCCACCCGACTGAGGCGCCTGCCAATATTCGCATCGTCTCCGTAGAAGGGAATACTAGTATCAAACCCGCCGATCGATCTAAGACTCTCTCTTTTAGCTACGAAATTACTGCCCAGTACCATATAGCCGGTTGTCTTGTGGGTGGGCTGAGCAATAAAACTGTAATATGTTTTCATAGCGGTTTTGTGCCAATGTGGCATATCAAAGAAGTAGGCCGGGCCGCTTAGACCAACCAAATCGTCAGATCGGCCGAAATGTTCATAAAGTCTGTCCAACCAGGTTTCGTTGATCCTAGTATCAGCATCCAAAAAAGCGACCAACTCTCCTTGCGCTTTGTCCAATCCCCTCTGCCGGGCACAGTTAGCGCCCTTATGGGGTTCGTCAATCACATTCACTGCCGAGAAACGTTTCGCGACTTCGGCAGTTCTATCCGTAGAAGCATTATTTACGACAATTACCTCAAGAAGCCGCGGATCATGGCTGATATATCTATGTAGGCTATCCAGGCAATATGAAATATATTCCTCTTCATTATATGCCGGTACAACTACTGAAAGTTTCATAGGTGGATTGAGCTCGTGGCTACCCCAAACCGTGCTGCTCTTGATATGGGGTGTCATGAACTAGAGTTTCTGCGAAACACAGTTCACGACTACCCTGAATTGTGTTGCCTTCTGGCAACTCTAATTCAGGGTGGACCCGGGGGGAATCGAACCCCCAACTCATCCATGCCATGGATGTGTGTTACCGTTATACTACGGGCCCCTTCGGCTTACTCAATATTTAGTATTCTACCGAAAACCGAGAAAATTTGAAGACGGGCGCGATTTGTTCTCTATTGCAGACTAAGATTGGGGATCTGAAAGAAGGCCCCCAAAAGCGCACCGATAATAGTTAAAAGAACTACTAATATCCCTACTAATCTCAGCAATTTTCCCTTCTGCATAATTAGAAAAATGCCAGACGAGAAAAGCGTTAGCAGGAAAATGCGAGTCCCCCTGAATTCACCGAGAGTGTCGTAGGGCGACGCTATAAAAACAAAATTAAGAACGGCGGCCAAAAGAAAAACAACGGTGCCTACAACCTTGCGCCATCCATGTTTTATCAGCCCAAAGCCTCCCCAAAAATAAAGAACGGTAATCATGGGAACACCGACGACAACAGTCTCACCTAGCTTAAAAAGCGACAGGATGGCCATTACCAGGATGAAAAAAACGAAGGTAGCCAGAACCAAACCCACCCACAGACTAATTTTCTTTGCGAACTCTTTGCCCGAAAGGATATTCATGTACAAAATTTATTCCACCATAAAGCTGCGAGCGACAGCGTAAAATCCATCTTTGTATTCAGGCCATTTCTCGGCCGTAGTGTTGAAAGACAAAATGTAATATCTATCGCTAGCCAAATAGACCGCTAATAGAACTTTAAAATTCACTTCTTGCTGGAGAAGATCCATAACTGCTAATTTGGTCGGCAGACCATTGACATTTATATCTTCAACCGCAGTCACTTCAATTGACGGCACCAAGTTTTTAACTGTTTCGATCGTGGTTTGATAAACTTCGTCTAGTGTTTTTCCACCAACGGCGTCAAAAGACACAGCGCCATAACTTTTGAAGTTTATCTTGACCGCTGGACTTCCGTTCGGGTGCTCTTCTCCATAATTATGAAAAGATACCAAGGTGCTCGGTATATGTCCCACTGTCCAGCCAGGCATCTGTTCAAGCGAGAAGCCATCGCCTATATAACGCCCCGGCTGCGTTAATGACGCCTCGTGGACCTCCCCTTGAGGTGCATCTACGGCCGTATTTATATTAGAGTCTGGGGTGTTCCTGAAGAGAATATACGCGCCCGCTCCCAAAATTCCGACAGCTACAGCCACGACAATCAATACAACCAGAGGTTTTTCCATAAATTTATTATACCAATAAAGGCGCCTTTTGCTGATAATAAGACTATTGGTTATCTATGCGCTTTTTCCACCTCAAGTAGCGCGCAATACCGTACAGAAATAGTGCAACTCCAGTTGTGATCGAGGCTAGACCGCCTAACATAAGATAGGTAGGTGGAAAGAATTTAATAATAGCCGCGCCTAAAACTAAAAAGGCCAAGCTGGTACGCCAGTACGCCAACATCGTTCTCTCGTTGGCGAGGTGGGTTCTGTTCTGAGCTAAACGATCTCTTCGTGTGCTGTCCTCGTGCATATTTTTCCGGCTGAAAGAGAATAATCCTCTGCTTAAAATCTTACCACAGCTAGAAGAGAATAAGAGTGAGCCCCAGTTCAAAGGTCGAACTGGGGCTCATATTCGGGGTGGTTCACCCTCCAAGGCTAATCGCTATCGTGCCGAACGGGCACTAGCTCCTCAAGAGCCAGCGATCACTGACGAATTTGGCAGCATCTTCCACGGAGGTGAACGTGGCCCGGCACAGGGAGGCCAGGAACATATCCACCCTGCCCATCTTGGTGATCAGGACGGCGGGTATGCCGAAAGCGTGGGCTATCCCGATCTCGGCCGCCACTCCGGAATACTGTGGGAAGTCGATGCAGGCAACCAGGAAGTCGGCCTCATCCAGCATCCCTAGGTCCCGGACGATGTAATCGATGGGCTTCGCATTGAACTCGTCCTCTTTGGACATCGGGTCGAGCAGATCGGCCGAAGCGGTTAACGCGTTCCGGAACTCCGAAACCCAATTCGACTTACTGCCAGCCATGTAGATCTTCTTCAAGGCAACCTCGCTTTCATGTAGGGCGGGCCATTCCTGCCTCGGGTGTAATGTGCAGACGAAACAAAAACAGTAAATGATTTATAGTCCGAAATGTCAATATAAAGAGCGGTGGGATTCGAACTGGCGAACTTTTGCCTGCTATCGGTTTGACGTATCAGCCCTATTATTGCATAGTCTGCCATAAGTTCTTTCATATAAGCAGCTGTTGAAATGGTCATAGCCAAAAGGTTCTAAGGCTCGCTTTAGGGCCTCCTGGCTATGACCATACGGTCTTGGCTCCCGTCTCGGATGAGAGGCACCGATTGGGCAATTGAGCCCAAGGAGGTTTCGATCATGAGCGGTTGGGCGACAAAACACTGGACGGTCGGAGAGCTCAACGCTCTCGTCAAGAAGCTGGGTGAGAGAGTCGCCCGCGGCATTCTCGACGGAACCGTCAAGGTGATCGCGATGACGCAACGGACACGCGAGTTTCTGCACTTCGTAGGTGAAATCACGCTCCCCGCGAGCACGAGTCGCTGTGACCCAGAGGAGTATTTCCTGAACCGACCTGGTCTCTGGGTTTCAAACACAGTCAGACGGCTCGTCCGGGAGTCCGCTCGTCCCATCACGAGCAGGCCCGAGACGACGTTCTTTGCGTTCGACCTCGTCAAGCCTGCCAACGATGCAGAGATTCGCTCTGAGCTCCCAGAAGACCACGTCTTCGAGTACCCGGACGAGTTCTGGGTCATTCTGGCAAAGATGATTGACCAGCAGCCCAACGGCGAGGAGGGCGGCCTCCTCGCTAACGGTCGCTGGAATGTCTTCTGTGTCCGGATTTCGGGCGAGGTCTACGCGGTACGCATCAACTGGAGCGCCGGCGGCCGAGGGTGGGTCGTGGGCGCCGACCTACCCCACGATAACGACAGTTGGTGGTGTGAGGGCAGTCGCGTCTTCTCTTTCGGCTGCTGACTCCTGGTCCCTTGGCTCTCCGTCCCGACATCTGTCGGGACGGAGGGTTGGGGGCTTTTGTTTTTATACACATGAACTCCGAAGGCTTGCGTTGAGCGATTCGGCTGTGCTCACCGCAAGCAAGCGTAGCGCGTCGAAATGCGGTGTGGCTCGGAAGTATTCCATTCTTTCACGACGAATTTGACTACATCAGTAGTTTATTGTAGATTTGAAGCGCTGTTCTTTTTCTGGTTCGAGGGTAAGTTTTTGGGCATCAGACTGGTGTTCAGAGACTTATCCTCGACAACAATATTGAAAATCGCTAAGTCCCGAAAGGAGGGACCACGCTATGGAAGAATCCGATGGCCCGAGAGATGATCGAGCGGATACGAACCACTGGCTGATTTCCTACGAAGCCTGCGTCTTCTTCGCGGGAGTCAAGCTGGAGGGAGAAGAATATCCCATCCGATGTCGCAGAGTGGGCGTAAAAGCGGGACGCTACGCCGTGTACAGAGCTCTGTCCTTTGCGGGGGGCGTGGCTTCGAACTTGAACTTGGGGCAGCGGTCCGGCCTCCACAGAGTTCACCACATTACGCTCACCGTAGACGAATCCGGGAGCTTCCTTCACCTCAGCTTCCAAACGGACTTCTGTGTGACGTTCCGTGGGGAGTACTCCATAGACGGTGAACTTCCCCCACCCGACGTTGAGAAGGCAAGAGCCGTGGTGATGGCTCAGCAGTCCGTCGCCGACGCCTGCGAGAGACTCCCTCTCCTCCACGGTATGGCAGGACAACATCAGGTGAAGGTACTGAAGATCACCTCCAGTGCGACCTTCTAGGACGACTAGCGGGTTTCTACCCCATTAGCTACAAGGGCTCCAAGCAAGTCATTCTCTATCGAGAAAGAACTACCCGGAGCTCTTTCTCGTTTCAGATATTAAAACTTACCCAAATTTTATGATCCTTCAGTCTCTCAATGGTTCGACAAGCTCACCACGAGTGGTTCGACTAGGCCTCCCCGCGGATGGAGGAACCCTCGTGCCTCCCATCTTGTATAATTAATTATAGACAAGTTTATCCTTAAAAGGGATGATAAACCGAAGAGTAGATAGAGGGAGGGTCTCGGTTTTCTTATTACGGACAGGTCTTTATATTCTTTAGTCTTGGATATAAGATCGCATCTTTGATGTTGTCTCGACACAGACTCCAAGTAATAAATCTTTCGATTCCCAAACCAAAGCCTGATGTGGTTTGATATCTCGGCAATTTGCGCAAGTTTATATACCATTTGTAAGGCTTTGGATCTATATTCTGCCTAGCTAGTGAATTGTATATTTCTTCTGGATTATCTTGACGCTGTCCACATCCGACAATCTCTCCGCCAAACGACTTTTCAGAAATTGGGGGGAAGATCAAGTCTGCGTTCAATACCTTATCTAAATTATTCGACATTGGTTTTTGATAAAAAGCCGCTCGATCACGATCGTAATTCTTTATCCAAAAAGGAATATGGAGTTTTAGAATCTTCGCCAATTTTAATTCACCCGCAGGAGTTAAATCGCGACCAAATTTAGTGAAATTTACTAAGTGTTTATTGCCGGATTTAACCAACGCAGAAACGGCCTCATCAAAGGTAATCTCCGGAAACTTTTGAGACTTTGTAATTTTGTGCAGACTCATTGATGTCTTTTCTGGCTCTAAGCTTATCCTTGCTAAAATGTTTGTCATCGTTAATAGAGTTTCTGATAGAGATTTAACATAACCTTCTATAATTGGAGTGAGGTCGTCTATATTACCCTTTATTTCTGCTTCGCAATGAAAAAATTGATTCAAATGTCTCTTGTCTGGGCTTTCTCCGCGCATTGAGGGTAAGTAGCAATATACTTTGTCAATTCCGTTGAATAAAAGCGGCTCGAAGCCAAATTGCGAAGAGTCAACAAGATTTGAGTTGTATTTTCCGAATTTAATCGGTATGGCGATAGAATCAGACCCAGATCCCACTGGAGATGATACACTTGAAGTTAACATGAACAAGTCAACGTTTTTAGCTCCGCATCTGACTCCGAAATAATAATCGGAAGTAACCTTAATATAATGTCGTAGAACAATAAGCGAACGGAAATATCCGCTATGCGTTAACTCCAGATAGTGAGTCTTTGGGTTGTATTTGGACAGCACAAAGCTCTCCGAACCAAGTTCCTTAAATCTCAGATCGTCGCTAATAATTTGTTCTACTAGGTTTTTCGGCAACATAATTAATGCTCAATTATTCTTATCTTAGCGTTCTCAGCGGCTATTATCTCCAAACTTCCCCCTATGGGCAATGTAGTTAGTGGTGTTGTGTGACCGAAATCAACATTAGCGATAATTGGTAAGTTTTTTAATTCTTGTTTGGTGTCTATTATTTTTTGTAATAACTCTCTTGTCATTTTAGTTTCCCTCTGAAAACGACCAATTAATATTCCTTTGACACCCTTAAAATCAAGTTGATGAATTAAAGATTGCAACTGCCTATCAAACAGTTGAGGATTAATTTCCGCATCTTCTTCTAAGATCAAAATTGAGTCATCAAGACCAGGCCAAAATTGAGTACCCTGCAAAGCATTCAAACACCTAACATGGCCGCCCACAATCCTGCCGAATGCATGCCCCGGATTCAATATCCAATATCCTTCATTAGGAATGAATTTTCTTATTTCCTGATCTAAATACCACGGATCATCGCTCCATTCTTTTGAGGAAGCAAGGTCATATGCTGATTCTTCCATGCAACATCTCATAAAATTTTCTATCGAATACTCAAAGCCATATTTCATGGCCCAGCTAGAAAAATGAGGTCCGATATAAGTTACCATGCCCGTTTTAGCTGTAATCGCATTTGCTAAGGCCGTTACATCTGAAAAACCACAAATAACTTTGGGATTTTTTGCTATTAATTCATAGTCAATGTATTGAAGCAATTGATTTGAATTGTAACCTCCAATTACCGTTAAAATAGCATCCACCTCTTTGTCCTGAAACGCGGCATGTAAATCTTCCAATCTTGAAACAATGGGGGAAGAATTAAATTCGTCTATTTCATTTACGTGTTTTCCAAAGGATAATCCAAATTCAAGTTTCTCCAACCTGTCCGTAGCTTCTTTTATATTTGCCTCCGATAATAGTTTTAAACTTCGTACAGGAGCTATCACCCTAATGTGCGCTCCCTTTTTAATTTTTTTGGGCTTGATAAGGTTTTTTATCTCGGTCATATCTTTGAATTACTGTTGGTTTTTAAACAATTTTAGAGATTCCATTATCTTCCTCTCGTCATCTGTCAAATCTTTTTTCAAAAACAACCCATTCTCAAATGCTCTGACAAACTCCACAATCGTTTCAGCAGATGAACTCTCGGGTGACAACTGAAATTCCCTACTCTCAAAGTCAGAGATAACCCGTCGTAGGCGCTCAATATCCATGCCTGACTCTCCCCTAAAATAACTCAATGATCTAACATACTGTTTCAAGATTCTATTTCTATTATGTTGACCAAAAGGTCTTAGTCCCTCCCGATACAATACGGTACTAGTTATTATTGCATCTTCAAATTTTCGTCTTATTGCCTGATTTTCGATGGTTTCTAATCCAATCACGGGAGTACAGTCTTGAACATGATCTAACCCATATAATTGCTTCAAAATAGTGCTTATTCCAAGAGCAATTTCAATTCCTAGTCGCTTTCTATTATTTTCTAAGACGATGACGTTTCCGATATCGCTAAATCCTTCTGTGTTCGAATTCCTTAGGGCGATGTTAAAATTCCTGCCCCAGACTCCCTGCATCCCAATTCTATGTCTGTAATATTCGATTTTTCTGCTGTCAATTTCCATTCTATCCTCGCCATATCGTTCCTTAGTCACATCTAGCAAATCCTTATCTGTAGAAGATATCCTTATTATGATGTTTTCAGGAGCAATGTGTAGTTCCCCTTCTAAAAAGTCCAGAATTTCATCGCATGCTTCCCTCAGTCTCTCTGGTGCAGCCAACGCTCCCACACTTGAAAAATAGGAACCCCAATTTGGAAAACAATCATTGTCTAGTAGTTTTTCTGCATTTCTTGTCCTCAAGCAATCCTGGCGCATATATACCCCCGGAGAAGGAACCCCACCTTCGACCAGAAGCGGCTTAAAAACACTAATGTGTGAACCGATAAACCTAACCGTCGGATCAATTCCGGAAGTGATTTGTACGGGTGGCACCTCTCGATAATTTAATGATAAATAATACTCTTTGAAATCTTCTATCAGAGTTTCAACGTGTTCCCTCGCCCTTTCGGGGGGAAATCTCTCCCTACCATAAATATTATTGCTAACCTCTGTCTCCTCTAAAAGTTGTTCGCTCTCGCTTAAATTTTGTTCAGAAATACCAGGCATATCATTTAAATTTACATATTATCAATATTAAAAACTTGTTTTTTCTAAATATTCGAGCTATCGGCTTACCTATTAATTTTAATATAAGTCTTGGTGTTTCCGTAATCAGGGGATTGCCAAAATATTCTATTTGAATGTTATCAATTTTTCTTTCCATTTTTTCCGATATATTTTTCAATACATCTTCTATTTTGCTTATCTCATAAAACTTCTCAGTGTCTAACTTATAACCAGGAATAATCTTTATTATTTTCAGTAACCAAGCTTTGAGAATCGGGCCGGAATAAAAATTAGGCACTCCGATAGCAATCACCCCATTTTTATTGCATACACGAGCCATTTCTCCAACGATAGACTCTATTTGGTCTAGATTATAATGTTCGACGACACCAATATTCCAAACAAAATCAAAGCTTTCTGTTTTAAATGGCATTTCAAATATATTACCTTCAACATATTTGACATTTTGACATTTAAACTTTTCTGCAAGATGAGCAGCGTATTTCAAAGCAACCGGTGAAATGTCCAAAAGTGTTTTTAAGAAATTATCATCCAATAGAATCGTTGCTTTACCGGACCCACTTCCAGCCTCAAGAATAGTTTTAAATCTATTTCTAAATATCATCCTATTTACAAAGTCCGTAAGTTCCCGATAGTAGTCTTCCCACCAATATGAGGAAAACTTTTCTCTATTATTCCTCAACTCGGAATTAAAGATTTTGCTCCAGTTTTCGTTTTCATGCTCTATAATTTTTTGCAGCTCCTCTTTCATATACATTGAGATAGCTCAATTTCAAGCTGTTTTAAAAACTTATGCAAAAACTGCAATCTTCCCTTCGCCAACATCTTGGCGGTTCGAGTGTGTAACCTATTATGAACAATTAGTAATCGTGTAAGAAACAAGTCTAACGCATATTTAGTGTCATCTGGGCTTCTTTTTTTACAAAATGGATCAATATTATTATAAAAACTTTTATTCATTTGCCCCGCTGATGAAAAAGTTCTCATGATAGCAATGGCCCCCATCGCCTCTAGGCTATCGGCATCTTGTAATATTTGGGCTTCCAGAAAATCTGGTTTTACACCTTTTGTGTAAGAGCATGATTCTATTGATTTGTATACTGGTTCGATTTTTTCACGAGGAAAAGACTTACATTTGATTAAGACTTTCCTTGCAAAATCAGCGCTATCCCTTGAACTTGATAGTCTTTTGTGATGATTTTTTGGATAAACAATAACATCATGAAAAATTGCTGATGCCCTAACAATGTCCAGATCAGCTTTTTCTTTTATTCCTATTTTTTCTGCTAAAGCGAGGACTCTCGAAGTATGACCGATATCATGAGAAGGGTCATTCAATCGTGATATTTTGCTTTCGGCGATATTTAACAATTTCTTTCTAAATTCTCTATTCATATTCTACGCTTATCCGCTCATATGCTGGTGACGATGTTATCGGAAAAATCGGTAAGGTACGCCAGTATTCCCCCCTAATCTTTTTCTCTCTTTTCATCTATAGAATTCTAGGCCTCTCCTAGTTCTCTGCGGAGGGGGTGGGATTCGAACCCACGCGGGACTTTCGCCCCCAACGGTTTTCGAGACCGCGCCGTTCAACCGCTCTGGCACCCCTCCCGACTACTCTGGATTGTGTTGCCTTCTGGCAACTCTAATTCAGGGTGGACCTAGGGAGAATCGAACTCCCGCCTGCGGTATGCAAAACCGCTGTTCTACCACTGAACCATAGGCCCGAGCAAGATGAAAATACGATAATTCATTCTTGTATTTTCATCGAGCGATGGGCCTAGCCGCCAAGGGTTGGCTATAGGCCCGAGCAAGCCAATCTTAAACAACTCGGCTTGCTGTAGTCAAAACTCTCTGTGTTCTAATTGCAGCCAAGAGCAGTCAAACACTGCGCTTTAGTGGCTTCGTCAGGTGCCATATTGCAGGCAGCACATTGCTGGACTTGAACATCTCCTTCGGCCGATTGATTTATCTGAATTGCCTGCTGGGATAGGTCTTGGAAAGTAATGTTTGAAGGCGGTACAAACTTGCTTGCGTCCGGACTCCACCTAGAACACTTAGTGTCTAGTTGTTCTTCCAAGTCAACAGCTTGATACTCCCCTTCGCCGCTGCTTACCTCCTCATCGGCAGAAACGGACATCTTGAAGCCGGCAGCGCCGAGAGGGCCTCCCGTGTTCCACACGTAGGCGAAGTCAGCATCCTGGATCATGTGCGATTCAAATGACTGGCCGTCTTGTATTAAAGAGAAGTCTCCCCTCACTTTCCCACCTGAAACATAGATAGTTCCATCCATAGAGTTGCCTTCGTCGGCGCGCGAGAAAGTGCAGGTTAGATTCTCGCCGCGAGCGATAAGCTCTTTGATTGAGGCAGCGTCCTGCGCTGTATTTATACTCCCCCCGGAACCCCAGAGAAAGTAGGCGGCGCCAGCCGCGAGTACGACTACAACCGCTATAATTATGTTTTTATTCATTTCTAAGTAGGTTGGTTTAACGACAACCCTATAATAACACAAGCAAACTAATAATTAGTCCTTCAAGAACTCTCCAGATTGGTGTCTCCAGAGCTGGGCATAAAGCCCTTTGCGCCTAATAAGTTCGTCGTGCGTATCGTCCTGCACTATTCTTCCCTTATCAAGCACGACAATTCTATCAAGGTGTCTAATGGTTGATAGACGGTGGGCAATTACTAAAGCTGTTTTGTTCTTCATTAGCTCCTTTAGCCCTTCCTGGATGTATTTTTCTGACTCTGAATCCAGAGAGCTGGTGGCTTCGTCTAGGACCAAGATGGGGGCGTCTTTAAGAATGGCACGGGCGATAGCCACTCTCTGTCTCTGGCCTCCGCTTAGCTTTATCCCCCTTTCACCGACAAGGGTCTGGTAACCATCAGGGAGCTGTCTTATAAAGTCATCGGCTCTGGCTAGTTTGGCCGCGCTGATGACCTCTGCCCTGGTGGCATTCTCCCGACCGCAGGCGATATTCTCCATTAGTGTGCGGTGAAAGAGCAACGGCTCTTGAGGAACATAAGCAACAGCCTCACGCAATGATCGCTGAGTTACTCCCTTAATATTCTGCCCATCGATCGTGATGCTGCCCGACTGCAGATCGATGAACCTTAGCAGGAGCTTAGCGATGGTTGTTTTGCCTCCGCCGCTTGGCCCAACCAGACCAACCTTCTGATTCCCCTTAATGTCCAGAGTGAAATCGTCTAAGAAGGGTGTCCTCTTACGTCGGCCGGTAATATACCTGAAGCTGGCTTGTTTGAACTGAATATCGGCCTTATTCACTTTGAGAGAAACCGCTCCCGAGACATCCTGAATGGCGGGTGGATTCACAAATAGTTGCGTGAATTCAGCCGCCTCACTGATAGAACTCTCGACGTTCCGATAGACTCTGTTAATCTGCCAAAAAATCTGGGTTATCTGCGAATAGTAAGAGAAGACCACCACGATGACGCCCGCCGCTAAGCCAAACTGCTGGGCAAAAAAGATCGCGAGGGTTAGGCCAAAAACATTGGCGATCACATAGATCGGCGACATCGCGGAATCCAGCCTGAGGTTGTGATAATCCATTGTCCTCTTGGCCTTGTCGGTGAAGTCGTCCACAAACTCCCTGTATGTCCGGTGCTCTTGCTCCTCGCGGGTAAAGGACTTGATGGCCAGAATATTGCCGATGGCATCGGACAGCCTGCCGGCCATCTTGCTGTACGAATCGTGCCTAAGGGCAACCAGCCTCGACCGGCGCTTGATCAGGGGGAAGGCAACCCCGAAAGCAATTGCTACCCACAGGGCAAGTGTCAGGGGTATCCAGGGTGAATAGCGCCATAAAACCACAAAGGCAAAGATCATCGGGAAAACATTGGTTACAACATTGAAAATGAGGGTGTCGGTAAAGATCTCGAAGTTGCGAGAAAAAGCCAAGGCCTTCTTGGTCAGAGATCCAACGAAGTTGTTTGAATAGAAATCATAATCGCGATCCAACAGCAGACTAAAAGCGGTTTGGCCCAGATTGTTCATTCCTTCTGCCTCAACTTTGATAAGCAAATGCAATCCAATACGCCATAGAATCTCCCCCACAAGCCATAGCCCACCGAAAAGAGCAATGTATCCTACAGCTACATCAAGTGAAACTTTGCCCTGCGCCGCAAAGATATCAATCAATTGAGCCACCACCAACGGCGGAACAAAGGCTACTAATATGGTGCCTACCGCGGGCAACAAAAAACTGACAGTCGTATATACGGAATGCTTTTTATACTGCTGCCAGTATTCTTTTAGAACGTGATCGACAGCTTGGCGGGAAATAACTCGTTCTTCCATATAATTGGTTTACCAATTATATACCAGACTGCGTTGGTTGATACTCAATTTAAAGAAATCTGGCTTGAGATGATTAACCCCTCTGGTCTAGTACCTCCACTATTATTTAAGCAACAAAACGCCGATCGTTGTCATAATCGCAGCGACAAACTTTTTGCCAAGATTTTCACGCTCACCGAGGAAAATGGCAGCCAGTAAAACCGTTAAAATCACCACCGATTGGCCTATGGGTGCTAGTTGTGATGCTGCTCCGCCTTTTTGATAGGCAAGATAAACCGTGACGGCTGAAGCGGAATAGAAAATGGACATAATCGCCATTCGTAGTAATACACCTAGGTTCGAAAACGATCCCAATTTTCTTAAGGCCTTAGGCTGAATAGCTAGAATGAATAATCCGGGTAGAAGAAAGGCGAGCGCCGTGTAAGAAAGGACATCTGACTGGCGAAGGATAAAAGTATCGTTTGCGAACGCGATCCCGTAACACAAAGCTGAACACAAAACATATAAATCCCCCCTGCTTAGAGAAAAGACTTCTTTCTTGAGAGAGATAAGTATAATTCCTCCCAGGATTAAACCCACTCCGATTATTTTAAGAACACTAAACGATTCCCCCAGGAGAATTAACGCTACAATCACTGCCCACAATGTACTCGAGGAAGCAAGAATCGTTGCCTTAGAGGCTTCGGTAGTTTGAACCGCTCGGAAAAGTAGTAGTGTGCCGGTTCCATACAATACCATCGTGAGTAGAAAATTAAGTGGCAGTTCAAAAACTGGAAGAGCAACAAAACCATGTGAGAAAGCAAATAATCCAACCAGGAACGCGCACATTAGTTGAAAGACCAATGAATAAGCGACCGCGTCGCTTTTATCGTCTTTCATCAGAACCCTCCTAAGGAGATTGGAGATAGCTAAGGTAATTACACTGATTATTGAGAGTGTGAACCAGGACATATATTACTTTTGGTTTAAAGTAAGATATTCGCCCTCGCTTATAATCTCAATCTTATTATCCTCTATCTTCAACGCTGAATTATCATCAAGAGCGTACACAACATCGGGAGCACTTTTCGCCGCCTCTTCTAGATACCTTTTCTGTGCACGAGGAAAGTGTGGCGAATTAAGGTGAGGCCGGACATAGAAATCAACGAACTTCAAACCACTCTCCTTCTTGAAGTCGACAACGTTTTCATAGTAGTTCTTTCTATCTCTACTGCTTAGCCACAGAGTTGGAGCGGTCACGATGCTCCCAGCACTGATGCCGGCGTATACCCTCGTTTTGAGCAGTTCAGGCAATAGTTTCGCTAGGCCAGACTTTTTGAGCCAGCGCATTAAGTGAGAGCTGTCTCCGCCCGAGAAAAACAAAATATCAGCGGCCTCGATCCGTGGTAACCACATCGTTTTCTGTAATGCAGAAATGTCTACGATATCCATGTGTTTAAGCCCCTGTTTTCTGATGTTGTAGAGATCATTAACAAACCAGTCCTTTCCACCAGTCGTAATATTCATGGCGGTCGGTATAAACGCTATCGTGATCTTCGGGGCGGGTTTACCGACAAGCTCAAACAAAGCCTTACTAATGGATTGGTTACAGAGTCCGTTTGAGGTGAGAAGTAGTTTCATTTAGCTATATTATAACCCGTCTCGTGCTAGCACGACTTGGCTGATCCCTCCGGTCTGGTATTAGCTACATTCTATGCTGCTTTATCTCAAAAACACGAACGTCTTCGGGGCCAGACTCTTCGGATAGCTCTAAAAGTTCTGCGTTCCCAAAGTGAAACATCCTTAAAACCTCTTCCCAGTTAAGTTTGTAATAGGCGGTATATATCATCTTCCCAAAATCGCTGTGAGTCACGAGTAGAATATTGCCGTCGAAGTGTTTTTCACGAATCTCTGCAAGGACCCTATCGGCTCGTTCTAGTAACTCTGGAAATGTTTCAGCTCCTTCGGGTTTAAGAAAGTAATTAATATTGTCTGATTTCAAAATATGGGGTGAGCACATCTCCACAATCTTCGAATGCGGTTGACCCGTCATTATTCCGAAGTCACGTTCAATCAAATCATCTAAGACCTCTGGTTCTGGAGAATTAGTTATTTCAGCTATAATCTTGGCTGTTCTCCGTGTTCTCCCTAAGGGTGAGGCGTAAACCTTGTCGAATCTAAGACCTACCTCTTTGGCTTTTTGACCGGACTCTTGAGTTTGTCGTAGCCCCGCTTCCGTCAACGGTTTATCACGACGGCCGTTCAAAATACCGGCGGCATTATCCTCATCTTGTCCGTGTCTGGCTAAGTAGATTTTTAACATTTGATTACGATTAACTTTTCTAGGTCACTCGATACTTCTAACCTTGGTTGCCGGACTAAGATTTAAATCAATTCTCGTTCCCTTACTTAAGTCTAGATCACTCCGAAGCCTTAGCGAAGGATGGCGGGACATTTGGGTTAAGTGCTCCGAACTTTCAATCAGTATAAAGGCTTCTTAGGGCTCGGGCGAAGGGCTGTTTTAGGATACGTGGGGCACTAACTAATTACAGGAACGCCTGCGATATAAGGCAGTAGTCCGTCTGGATGTCTTCGTATAAACTTGTCGTAGTTTCTTTCATATAATTCAGTGCCCTCGTTGTGATTTAAATACTCTTCTGCGCCGAGAATGATGTCTCTACAAAATATCTGAACGTCAATATTTAAAACATCATTCAAAATATTGTTATGTAGTATATTCGTGGTTGCCCCTGGTTCTATAAACAAAATTCTACTATATCGGCTGTTTGAATTTTGAGAGGTGCCTTGATGTAATAGGGAACATCTAAAATAATAGCAGTCTGCGCCGCTTAAAAAACCATTGTATTTTGGTGCAACGTATTTATCAAACCAATTTTTGTACTTTTGTCCCGTAGCTTCTCCATCTTCTGAATCTAGAGCACCACATATATCAGGTATTACCAAAGACACAAAGAGAGCTAAAAAATACAAGTTTATATTAAGTCCCTTTTTAATTTGATTTAACAATTCTCTCATATTTTAGGTCTACGGGTTGCACGATAAAAAATTGTCTTGGCGGTGAGGGTGGGATTCGAACCCACGATAAAGCGTGAACTCTATACTGGTTTTCAAGACCAGCGCCTTCAGCCACTCGGCCACCTCACCAATAATAACAGCTTATATAGCCACCCCGGGAATTTCAAACTCTTCTCACAGTTTTTCTCAGTAGTTCAAAAAGTCTGATATACGAGTACCTCCTGCTGATAGGCAGATCATGCGCCGGCAAGTATTGCACTTCTTCCCCGCCAAAACCGCGCTTAAAAACCGAAAGGTGGGCGAAGCGGTGGCCGGGCTCATTTTTGGGCGCTACACCCCAAAAGTTATAACGTCCCAATCCTCTTCTTCTGGCCTCCTGAATAGCTGCCCATTGACAGGCATGGGCACCCGGCCAATTAGTGTTGGCGGGTGTGGAGACACCGTAGTGATAAACCGCCTCGCTGTTATAAAAAATAATAAAGGCGCTAGCTAGCAACTCATGGTTCTTGTAGGCATGGAAAAGGGCCGCCTGGTCATTTTGAACGAAGGCTTTAAATTGTTCATGC
This sequence comes from Candidatus Colwelliibacteriota bacterium, assembly GCA_028718505.1. Classification (GTDB taxonomy): domain Bacteria; phylum Patescibacteriota; class Minisyncoccia; order UBA6257; family Colwellbacteraceae; genus 1-14-0-10-42-22. The sequence goes on from JAQULQ010000006.1 coordinate 22,538, forward strand.
AAGAATTTATAGGAGAAAGGCACGAAGTGCTGTTTCTTGGCCAGAGCTACTTCGTGCTCGTAGAACTTATGAATATCCGCCGGATCTTTAGATATTTTAACCTCTATCTTCTCACGCTCTGCTCTTTTAATCTCATAGCGGGTGGATTTTCTCATCTGCCTCAGCAACTCCTCCTCGGGTTGCTGAATATCAAGCTGGAGGGTTAGGTCTGCGGTCAGATAGAGGGGGGATTTTCTGAGACCCAGGGTCCTAGCTGTCTCTCTGGACACTTCTGAGTCCAGTTCTTGAGGGCGAAGACGGATAAAATCGCACCCTTCCTCCTCGGCGATTTTTTTAATATCTCTCATTAGCATCCCAACGTATGGTTCAGAAAAGGGTATGGGCCCGCCCGCGATAGTCAAATATGTGCCTCTTTTGGCTACTTCTTTGATACAAAGGGCAATGGCGGATAGCCGGTCGTTTTCATATAGGCCTATTCGGAATATTTTTTTACCGAGATTCTGGTGGAATACACCCCAATTCCAAGACTGCAAAAAATTGGCCTCCGGATGAGAAAGTATGAATGCTTCCCATTCCTCTTTCGATGCAACACCCCTGACTTTATACTCGGTCATTTTAAATAATGATTAATAGCTTTGGCGATTCTGATCGCATCCCCTTTTTCTACGTTGGTGTGTGTCGGTAGATTGATGATTTTCTCTGAAAGTTTTTCGGCATTAGAACACGACCCGCACTTGTATGTGCCTTTAACCGAAAGTCTGCCGCAATCCACCGGAGAACGATACCACCGATCAGCCAGATAAATGCTCTTTCTTTTCAAATATTTAAGAAGTTCGTCTGGGTTTTCCGTCCAGAGCGGAAGCCTAAGGTTGGCTCCATTCCTTACAACCGACGGATTGATCAGAATACCGACCGCCTTACTGTCTAGATAATCGAGGTAGGCCTTACTGATCTCTCTCCTATGTGTTAATTCTCTATCCAAATTTCGCAACTGGCGCAATGCCAACCGGGCGTACGGAGCCGGCATAGGCGCAGCTGTTTTTGTGGAGCTGGCAACAGCAGATGTCATTAAACCTACATCCCGGAACATTCGTAAGATTACTTTGCCCAGCAGAAAGTTGTGTGTTTTCCTTATCTTCCAAGTCAGGATGGGGTAAACCATATCTTTGATAATGATGCCTACTCCCACCTTGCCATTCACTTTAGGTTTACGGCTCGCTGGTTGTCTGAAAATAACCGCCCCCCCAGAGACTGCATCTATGACCTTGTCCCGTCCGAACGAAAGAACCACCACATCTCCGTATAACCCAAGGGCTTTTCCCTCGCGGCTGACAGCGCCGACGCTTTGCGCCAGATCTTCTATCAGAAGAAGTTTATTCTCATCACACCATCTACGTATGCCTTCTATGTCCGCCGGCACACCCAAAGTGTTCTGAACTATAACCGCCTTAGGGTGTTTAGCTTCCGCATACGCTGTTCTTAGGCCTCCGACAGATAGGTTCAATCCTCCTTTCTCAACATCCACAAAAAGAGGGACAGCGCCGGTGCGCAAGATGGCTTCTTCGATCGCACAGCAAGTGAACGCCTGTGTGAGAACCACGTCTCCCTGGCCAATACCAAATCCTTCAAGAGCGCACTGAATAGCATCTCTGCCCTTGTATACAAGCAGGGCTTCTCCGCCGAACCTTTTCCCCAACTCCTGCCTAAGTGCACTCTGAGCTCCGATATTGGGCATAAACAGCGAACCGACAGCCTTAAGAGCAAAGCCAAAGCTATAATTCGAGCCGAGACTATTGAAGATAGGTTTCATATTTTTTCGGTATATATCCTTCAAGCAGAATAACGGTATGCGGATTAAGGTGTTTGAGCCTATCGACGACTTGTTCTTCTCCGGCTGTCAGCCTCTCTCCAAACACCTGTCTGAATTCGTCCACCCCGTCTATGCCCGTATACAGCACTTCATCAACAATATCTCGGGCATAAACAGCTAATTCAGAATGGGTCTCTGCGGTTTTGCCGGCCAGATCAATGATACCTCCGAAGATCATCAAGGAATGGGCAGTTCTTCGAGTTTTCTGCAGAAACTGAAGCAAATTAAGAGCAGCCCTAACCCCTACCGGATTGGCCGTACGGCCGTCGTCCAGTAATAGAGCACCATTTTTAAGGATTTTTGTCCTCACAAAGTTCTCTCCGGGCTGGAAACTCGCAAGGCCCGCCACAATCTCCCGCTCGCCCAAACCTAAATGTGAGCAGACGGTGATGACGGCCGCAACTGCTCCCAGATAGTGCATTCCCACAAGCCTAGTTTTGAGTTTGTGGTTTTTCCATTCCAGGCGAAGTTCTCCCTCGTCCGACAGATCCGCCCTGAGGCCCTCAACGGCTGTATAATCTACCGGCCTAAGCGCACCGCCGGCTTTTGCGATTTTAAGCGTCCCTGCATCCCGGCCGTTGTAAAAAACTGCAGATTTATCTTTAAGAGCTGACACTAATTCGCTTTTAGCCTTGATAATGTTATCCACGCTGCCGAAAGTACTGAGGTGCTGATAGGCCAGGCCGGTTATCAGAGCCCAGTCGGGCTGAATGTAGCCGGCGAGCTCTTTGATCTCTCCAGTCTTGTAGGCGGCATATTCCAGAACCATAAACTGCTGTCCTTGATAACCATCAAGCACCGCTTTGGCCACCGAATACCGCTGGTTAAAAGATTTGGGAGTGCTGAAAACGGTATATTTCCCGCGAAGGACATGGGCGAGCAATAATTTAGTAGAAGTTTTCCCATAACTCCCCGTGATGCCGATGACTCGGGGATGGCTTTGAGTAACAAGCTTTCCGGCTTTATACAAAACAAACATCGTTATTGTTTCGGAAATTAGATAAGAGGGCACGACCGCAATAAATATGACCACCGGCAGAAAACAGTAGCCGATAATCTCCCACATTAAAGCAACTGTGAACCCGAGAGAGGGCAACAGCCACAGGAACCAGATAACTGGGATAGCGCTTAACAGCCAGATAACAAGAATGCGGGCAGTCAATTTGGGCCGTTTGAAGCCCTTGCGGGTGAAGTCGCCCAATCTAGGCACGACCCGCCAACACTCTCTCATCCCTTCTCCGGACCGCACATAGGCAGTCAGTCTATCCAACCGATACTCTTTCTGCTGGACAATAGCCAGCCACCTGGACCAGCGAACTAGCACTAATGGAATAAATATGACTAAAAGGCTCATTCTTGTTTTAAGAAATCGGCGATGAGGTCAGCCACCTGAATGGTGTGTGTAAATTGGGGCGAGTGCCGCCCGTCTTCAATGACTGCAAGACTAGAGTTTTTGATCTTCTCACTTTCAAGATAGGCGTGGTTGACCGGCACTGTCTTATCCCGTTTGCCCCAGATAATCAGTGTCGGCGGTTTAATTCTCTCGAGGTCCGCCAAGATCTCTTCACGCAGAACATTGGCCATAGTTTTACGAAGGAGAGGCGGGGCCTCCAGATAATCAACCTCCCTGATACTTTTGTAAAACAAGCGGCGCAGGGGATCTATCTTTACGAACGGCTTACCCAGTTTAGCTAGGGTAAAGAATGCGGCTCGCTTGATACGCTTTAACAGTCTGCGGTCGCGAATACTAGAATTACCCAATAATATCAATCTCTCAACCCGATCTGGATGCTGGGCGGTAAAACGAATGGCTATCTGTCCGCCGAAAGAGTGCCCTAGCAATATCGCTTTTCCTTCCTCGATTTCTTTTTCCAGCCAATCTACATAGTTTTGAAGCTGCCAAACCTCATCCAGAGGAGCTAAGAGGCCTGGGACTCTCAAGAACTTAACGCGCAGACCGCTTCTCTCAAGAAGTTGGATCAACGGCTGCCAGAGCTTCTCGCTCTGTTCTTTGGTAGTCCAGCCATGAATTATATATATGCTGCTCACCTTGATCTAATTATATCTATACCGGCGCCGAATGCCGAAAGTTAATTCCAAAGGTAATCCTCCCTGACCCCAGTGATCAGCGCCCTCATATCCGCGAACTGATCATCAGAGCCAAGAACAACACTGACCACAACCCCCTCGCCCAGAGGCGGTTTAGTAACTAGGACAAGATTCTTGCGGGCTACTGGAGTGGTCCCCGTCTTACCGCCGATGACCTCCATTCCCAAGCTAGCATCACTCAGGAGTTGGTTAGTATTAAGAATAACGTGGTGCATTTCCCCGCTCGCATCATAGAGAATAAAAACGGGGGTGCGCGTTATATCCATGATTTTGGGATACTCACTTAAGATCTCTCGCACAAGAAGGACAAGGTCGCTGGGGGTGGATAGATTATACTTAGGGCCCTCGCTCCAAAAGTCCAAGCCAGTCGCGGTATAAAAAATCGTCTTCTCCATACCGAGCTGATCAGCTATGCTGTTCATCATATTGACGAGAGTCCTCTCGCTGTTAAGCGCCTCGGCAAAGGCTATGACTGCGTCATTATCCGATTCAACCAAGACTGAATAGAGTAAATCGGTTGCCCAAAATGTATCACCCGTTCGGTAGCGATAAGCACTGCCTTTTCCGCTCAGATTATCGCCGCCGATGACGACTTCCGCATCTTCTTTGTAATATTCCTGGATCGCTATAACTGTCGCCAGCTTGGAAATACTGGCTATCGGCAGTGGCTGGTTCTCGTTTTTTGCGAGCAGAACAGTCTTCTGATCACCATTTATATATGCCGAGATAAAACCATCCGCACCTAGAAAAACCGGTTTTAGTTTTTCTGTAGACACCAACGCAGGCCACTCCTCCCCTTCACCCAGCTTCGATATGTCCGCTCCTCTCCAACTGTAAATTTGCTCAGTCAAATCGAGGCCAACATAGCGCCAATGCCACGGCTCATAACCAGCATTAGAACCGTTCCCATCACTATCCGAATGGCTCATCACAAAACCGTATTTATGGGCATTTTTTCTCATCCATCTGCCCCCCCGGCTGATATAAAAATTGGGGTCGGCCGACCTGAAGCCAACGGACGAGTCGGTTAGATCGACTGCCATCCCGAGCTGATGTTCTGAAAAGCCGGGTTTTTCAACTGTGTATTCGATCTCCTGCCTATCGGTTTTCAGCCAATACCGATACATATCTGCCTGCCCATAAACGTGCCTATAGGCAGATGTCACCGCCAATCTCACGCCGTCTTTCTCTGCGGCCTCGAACATCCTAATCAGACCCTCTCCGGCATCTTGTTTAAGACAAACTCCCCCGTTGGCTTCGATCTGGGTTCCCAGATCGACCATATCAGCCGGGATGTAATCGAGGGGCAGGCCAGCATTCGAATGAATGGGTATGAGAGATAGATCGGGATAAATGGCTGTCGGTTGAGCGCAAGCCAGCGCTCCGTGGACACCGCCAAAAACCGACCAAAACAAAACTGTGCAGCCAGCATATGGCAAGACTCTTTTTAGCAACATGATCTTATATCCCCCAGCACGAGACTAGAGTACCACAGCATCTAGTCGGTGACGAAATTAACAAGTCTGTTCGGAATAAAGATGATCTTCTTAACCCTTCGGTCACCCAGAGCACTCTTCACCCGCTCCATGCCCAACCCTAGTTTCTCCGCGTTTTCCTGCTTCAGGTCCCTCTTGACCCTAAGGCTGCCGCGCAGTTTACCGTTAACCTGGATGATCAGGCTGACCTCATCGACTATCAGATGGTCGGTATCATACTGGGGCCAGGCTGCCTTATGAATCGAATATTCGTTGCCAAGTTTCTCCCAAAGTTCTTCGGTAATGAACGGAGCGAAGGGTGCGAGCATAAGCAAAAACGCCTCCAGGTCTTTTTTGTGCACAGAGGACTCACTCTCTAATCTGCGCAGGCTGACCATCAGTTCTGAAATGGCCGTATTATACTTAAGTCCGCTGATGTCGTCTGTTATTTTCTTGATCGAGGCATGCATCCAGTCAGATATAACACCGTCGTCCGCACTCAATTCGATATCGGAAAAGAAATCCCAAACCCTATTTAGAAAACGTGTCGTACCGGCCATGCCAGAATCCCTCCAATCACCCCCGTCTTGGAATGGTCCCAGGAACATCAGATACATCCTAAAGGTGTCTGTTCCGAAAGCGTCTATATATTCGTCCGGGACAACAACATTCCCCTTTGATTTAGACATCTTGGCTCCATCCTTAATGAGAAGCCCATGATTCTTGAAAACCGTAAACGGCTCATCGAAATCGATCAATTTCAGTTCTTTCAGAACAATGGCTAAGAACCTGGAATAAAGCAGGTGCAAGACCGCATGCTCTGATCCTCCGATATAAGTATCAACCGGCAGCCATTTTTTTGCCCTTGATTTATTGATCGGGGAGGTTTGATTGTTAACATCCAAGTAGCGGTAGAAATACCAGGCTGAGTCCAGAAAGGTGTCAGAGACGTCTGTTTCTCTAGTAGCCGGCCCCTTGCATTTAGGACATCGGGCCTGATAGAAACTCGGTGAGGACGCAAGCGGTGACTGGCCGGTTTTTTTCGGTCTGAATTCTTTAAGCTGAGGCAGTAATACGGGTAAATTCTTTTCGGGTACCGGCTGCCAACCGCATTTTCCGCAATAGAGCATGGGGATCGGCGGGCCCCAATATCTCTGCCTCGAAATAAGCCAGTCTCTAAGGTGATAATTGATCTGTCTCCGTCCCCCTACTTTCTTAGTAATAGCTTCACCATTTACGAGCTTGGCTTTCGGCCTGGGCAGTTTAAAACTCTGGGCGAACTCCTCATCACGCTCATCATAGGCAGGTACGGCCATGATCGCCCCCGTCCCATAAGAAACTAGAACATAATCTGATACCCAGACTGGAATTTCCTTGCGGGTGGCTGGATTAACAGCCTTGATGCCCTTAAGCTCCACGCCTGTTTTGGCTTTGCTCTCTGCGATACGTTCGTTTTCAGTTTTGCTCTGGCTCTTTCTGATATAGTTCTCAACTGTCTTCCAATTGGTTATCCGGTCTTTCATCCGATAGATAAACTCATGCTCTGGAGCTAGAACTAAATAGGTAGCTCCCAGAATGGTGTCTGGGCGGGTAGTGAAGATCTTTATTTTTTCTTTTGAATCCGCTACCGAGAACGGAAGTAAAGCTCCTTCGCTGCGGCCTATCCAATTACGCTGGGCGATCTTTATGTGATTGGGCCAATCGATCTTGTCTAAGTTCTTTAATAACCGCTCGGCATATTTCGTGATCTTAAAGAACCATTGTTCCAATTCTCTTTTAGTCACCAGGGTTTTACAGCGTTCGCACTCGCCTCCCTCAACCTGCTCGTCCGCCAAAACCGTTTTGCATGCGGGGCACCAATTAACATTGGACTTCTTCTTATAAGCCAGGCCTCGCTTCCACATCTGAATAAAGATCCACTGAGTCCACTTATAATAGTCCGGGTCATAAGTCTCCAAACGTTCGTTCCAGGCGAAGCCGTTACCTATCTTGTCCAGCTGTTTGTAAAATCTTTCCTCGGAGATCTTGGACTGTTTTGCGGGATGAGTTTTCTGTTTCAGGGCATAATTTTCGGAATGGATGCCGAATCCATCCAAACCGATCGGTTCAAAAACGTCTTTGCCGTGCATCCTTTGAAACCGGCCGTAGATATCACTGCCGGTAAAGGCATAGATGTTACCTACGTGCAGACCCTCAGCCGAGGGATATGGGAACATCATTAGGTTATAAAAGGGCTCACGGGCCTTGTCTAAATCCGGTTCATAAACGCTTGTCTCCCGCCATCTTTTCGCCCATTTTGACTCTATCTGCGCAAACGGATACATCTTTCTTAGTTTATAGTGATTAGCGCTTAGTTTATAGTGCGAATCTTGGGGGTTTAAATGCCAAGCACCCGGCGGGCATTCTCGGTGGTTTTTCGGGCGACCTCGTCAGATCCCAAACCCAATATCTCAGCCATTTTCTCCGCCACATATTTTACGTAAGCTGGCTCGTTACGCTTACCCCGATACGGCTCCGGCGCTACATAAGGAGCGTCTGTTTCTACCATTATCCTCTCAAGACCAATGTATCTAATGAGGTCATCGTAGTCTCTGGTAAAAGTGATGACCCCGCCGAAGGTGAAATAAAACCCTAGATCCAAAAGTTCTCTGGCGTGTTCCTTGGTGCCGGCAAAAAAGTGATTAATACCCGGATAATCATTTTTCAAGCTGCCCCGGTTGTTTTTGATTATGCTGATGAGATCGTCGAATCCATCGCGACAGTGGATCATCAGGGGTACATTCAAGTCGCCGCTGAGCATGATCTGTTGTTCAAAAGCAAGTTTCTGTTTTCCTTTTGTCCCCTCCGCCAGCCGAAAATAATCCAGTCCGCATTCGCCGATCGCTACCACCTTCTTATCTTGGCCTAATTTTTTATAATATTCATAATCAAACTCTTCGCCCCGGCTGGTAAAGCCAGCCGTATTTCCCCCGTCGCCCAATTCTTTAGCATCGTGAAATGATTTGTCGGTGTGGATCGGGTGAAGACCAACGGCGGCGTAAACACCTTCGTCATACTTGTTAGCGAGAACAACGGCCGTCTGAGAAGTATCTCGCTGGGTACCGACATTGACCACCCAGATATCTTCTCCTAAAGCCCGTTCAATAACAGACTCCGATTCTTTGCCATAAGCGGCAAAGTGGGCGTGAGTGTGTGCATCGATTAGTTTAGGCATCTAGACGAGGGAAGAGATTCTCTATTTTTTTCCTTTTATCGATGCCGTCTTTTATCTTCTCGGCCGCTTCGGGCACGATCGGACTAACAAGATCTGCTATGGCGCCTAGCAAAACTACCAAATCTCCTATTATTTGTTTATTGTTTGTCTCCCAGGGTTTATGTTCGTTGATATATCCGTCTCCGAATTGAATTAAACTCCAGATGGAATTTACCGCTTCGTGCAGTTTAAAGTTCTTGACGGCGTCGGCTGCTGTAGTACCGGTCTTCGTTATCTGCTCATTTATCTCCTGGTCAGCCGCTTGCAAACCGTTACTCCATTCACCGGCCTTCTCAGCCAAAGTACTGACCCGCGAGGCAAAATTACCAAGTCCGTTAGCTAAACCTGCATTATAGTGCTCGACGAAACGTTTCTCGCTAAAGTCTCCGTCTTCGTATGAGAGAACTTCGCGCAGTAAGTAATAACGCACGGCATCGGCACCGTATTTCTCCACTAATGTATTGGGGTAGACAACGTTCCCAATGGATTTTGATATTTTTTCTCCCTCCACCGTAATGAAGCCGTGTACATAAATGTTTTTAGGCAGAGACAAGCCCGCCGAAAGGAGCATCGCGGGCCAGTAAATGGTATGGAAACGCATAATGTCTTTCCCGACAAGATGCACATCTGCCGGCCACCATTTTTTAAGTTCCTTTTGGTCCTTTCCATAACCAATGGCGGAAATATAATTGGATAATGCATCGCACCAAACATACATCACCTGATCTTCATTCCCCGGAATAGGAACGCCCCACTGAAGTTTTCTTCGGGAACGAGAAAAGCTTACATCTTCTAGTCCGTTGGCGATAAAGGCCAGCGTCTCGTTCCGCCGAGCCTCTGGAAAGATCTGCAGTTCACCGGACTCTATGGCATGTTTTATCGGGCTACTATATTTCGAGAGTCTGAAAAACAGATTTTTTTCCTCCACCCGTTCGGGTTCTTTTTTATGGATAGGGCAAAGTCCGTTCTCTAGGTCTTTCTCGGTCAGAAAACTCTCACAGCCGACACAATAAAGACCGCTGTACTCCCGTTCATATATATCCCCGCTTTCTTCAAGTTTCCGCCAAAGCGCCTGGGCACCCGGCCAATGCTTATCACTATCAGAGGTTCTGATAAAACGGTCCCATGAGAGATTAAGAATACTTCTAAGCCCCTCTACTTCGTTGGTTATCTCGTTTACAAATTCCTGGGGGCTTTTACCAGCCTCAACCGCCGCCCGGGCAATTTTGGTTCCGTGTTCGTCGGTGCCAGTAAGAAAAAGAGTCTCCCTGCCTCGGTTGCGGTACCAGCGAGCGATAGCATCTGCTTGCACTAGTTCCAGCGCAAAACCTATATGAGGTCTGGCATTTGTATAGACTATAGAGGTTGTGACGTAAAATTTGTCCTTCATAGGGCTTTCGGTAGAAATACTAAGGGGGCTGTTGTTATACCGCAAGCCGTCTTCCGCGCCGGCTGGTTTTAACAGTCATCCACTCTTCCGCCATTTCTTGGATAAGAACGGCTGCGGGTACGGCCAACAGAATCCCGACCAGACCAGCTATCTGTGCACCCCCAAGGATAGCAACCAATATCATTACAGGGTGGACGCCCGTTCTTCTACGCATAACCAACGGAACGAGGACATTATTTTCCAGCTGCTGAATGCCGATAAAGAAAAGAAGGGTGTAGGCGGCAAGGGAGAGTGAAGAGGTCAGGGCAATACTGACCGCCAGTGCACCCGCAAATATCGGGCCGACGATGGGAATTAATTCTAAGATGGCGGCGATAACAGCCAGAATAAGCGCATATTTTACTCCCAATAGAGAGAGACCCACAAAAACCGAAACGCCGATAATACAGCTCAAAAGAAGCTGGGCCTGAAACCATTTTCCTATTCTAATTTTGGTTCGATTATAGATAGAGATAACTCTGGCCTCCATGGCATCAGGAAAGATCGCAACCAAAAGTTTTTTGACGCCGTCGCGGCTGACCGTCAGATAAAAGGACATCACTATAGTAACTATCACGAACGTAATACTGCCAACTAATCGTCCTAAAATCTCTAAAAATGACACTCCGCCCGAAAGAATAGCTTCCGTGAATTGCTGAATGTCCGGATTCAAAAGCGCTGAATTTGCCCATAGATCTGCGTCCGCTGACTGATCCAAAGCCTCACCAATGTTCGTGAGAAGATTATTAAACTCAATGACAGCAATCGGGATAATGGTGTAAAAAACGAATGCCAGCAGGACGGCAGCTAAAAGATAGACAAGAATAGTCCCCAATATCCTCGGCACACGACGCTTTTCCAACATATCGACGGGGCGGTCTAAAACAGTTGAGAAAATAAGTGCTAACAATAGAACGGCTACAGTCTCGCGAGTCAAATACAAAAACACACAGAAGCCCACCATCAATGCTATCCTCCAGAGGCCAGCCCAGGAAACTTGGAAACTGTTCTGATCTGTCATTACAGTAATTCTAATCTATTTTCAGAACAGACTTCAATTTCGTCTCATTTTTAAGGGGGCCTATCACCGCCAGATTGAGTTTGCTGTTCTGAAAAATCTCATTAGCCACAGCCTGTATATCGCTGGCCGTGATTTTGCGTATCTTTTCAGCAACGACATCTGGATTTATCGGAGTTTTAGTCAGAAGCTCTTGCATTCCATAGAAAAAAGCAACTGCGTCCGATGTTTCCAAACCAAGCATTAAATGGCCGATCATCTGATCTTTGGTTTTCTGCAGTTCTTCCTCGCTGACTGTCTCCGTTTTTAATCGTTTGAATTCGTCTAGAATTTTCCTGATCACAGCAACCAACTGGCTATTTTCAACGCCGGCATGAACGAACAAATATCCGGTGTCTGTAAGCTCATCTGTATTGCAATATACATAATAGGCGGCCCCCATTTCTTCTCGGATGCTGGTCCACAATCTCGAGCTCATACCTCCGCCAAGAATATTGGCCATCGCGCCAGCTACAT